>JAEWJD010000067.1 GCA_023386765.1 Pseudomonadota bacterium
TCTTGAAGCCGTTGTATTTGGGGGGGTTGTGGCTGCCGGTAATCGCCACGCCGGCACCGGTTTCACGCGTGAATGCACCGAAATACACCAGCGGCGTCGGCACGCGGCCGATATCCAGCGTATTGACCCCGCCTTCCAGGATGCCTTCCTGCAGCGCCGTGGACAGGTCGGGGCTGCTGAGCCGGCCGTCGTAGCCAATGACGAGTTCCTGGTTGCCTTCTTGTTTGGCACGTTCGGCCAAGGCACGTCCAAGCGCGCGGGCAAAAACCGTGTCGATCAGATCGGGCACGGTACCGCGGATATCGTAGGCTTTGAAAACCGAAGCAGGGAAGGTTTGATTCACGGAAAAATCCTTTTGACTTGCGGGGCAACGTTATTGTCGTGATTATCCCCTATTTCCATTGCAGCCAGTGTGGATATACCTTCGGCTATTTATCATGTGCTTGCCGCAGGCGCTGGGCCATGCCCGACCGGTGCGAGAAAATGAAATTTTTGTAGAAGTGCTACGCTTATTGCACGAATTTGAACGGGAGGTGGCATATGGATGCCAAGACTTCGTTCGAGACTTCGCTGGCCAGCGGGGCCGGCGCAGCAGAACGCCGACTCGATATCCATGTCGTGGTGCATGAGGATGGCCGCATCGATGCCGGCCGTGCCTGGGAGCGCTGTGTCTGGCGCGACCAGCGGGTCCTGATCGCCGAGTGCCCAGCCCCCCGGCTGGCGCCCCGCATGGAGCAGACCCTGCGCGATGTCGCCATGCGGATTGCCGCCGACCGCGGCTGGGCGGGCCTGGGAACCGTCGTGTTCTCGCTCGATGACGACAGCGGCCTGTTCCGACTCATCGAGGCCACCCTGCAACCCAGCAGCGGCAAGGCAGCCATCATGGAGCCGCTGGCCGCCCACGCCCTGGAAGTTCACATCGGTGCCTGCGCCGCGCTGGGCCGTCCGGGGGCCAATCTGCTGGTCTGGGGCACCACGCGCGGCGATGCGCTGCGCCGTGCCTACAAGGCCATCACCGACATGCCGGGCTTGGTCGTGCCCGAGCGTGCCTTTCTGCTCAACCGCATCGCGTCACCGGCGTTTTGCTCCGGCCTGACCGGTGCCCGCCTGGCGCGCATCTCCGACTGGAGTGATCACCGCGCCGCCAGCTAGGCTGCGGAGGCGGCATCAAACCGCCCCGATCCGGTCGCGCTGACCCTACAATAAGGCGCTGTTTCTGCACCGACGCCCGGCATTGCGCCGGGTGCTACCGCGAGAGCGCCTGACATGACACTGTTGCAAGATCTCCAGTCCCTCCTGGGCCCTGCCCACGTGCTTACCGGCGAGGATGCCGTCCCCTATGCCACCGACTGGCGGCATCGCTACCATGGCCGGGCGCTGGCCGTCGTGCGCCCCGGCTCGACCGAAGCGGTCGCCGAGGTGTTGCGCCTGTGCCGCCAGCACGGCGCGCCGGTGGTGCCGCAGGGCGGCAACACCGGCCTGTGCGGCGGGGCCACGCCGGATGACAGCGGCAGCGCCGTCATTGTCAGCACGGTGCGGCTGAACCGCGTGCGGGCCATCGACACCGACAACGACACCATCACGGTCGAGGCAGGCTGCATCCTGCAGGCCGTCCAGGACGCCGCCGAGCAGGCCGGGCGTTTGTTCCCGCTCAGCCTGGCCGCTGAAGGCAGCTGCACCATTGGCGGCAATCTCGCCACCAACGCCGGCGGCACCCAGGTGCTGCGCTATGGCAATGCCCGCGACCTGGCCCTGGGGCTCGAAGTCGTCACCGCCGAGGGCGAGATCTGGCACGGGCTGCGTGGGCTGCGCAAGGACAATACCGGCTACGACCTGCGCGATCTGTACATCGGCAGCGAGGGCACGCTGGGCATCATCACCGCTGCGACCCTCAAGCTGTATCCGCTGCCCGTGGCCAGCTGCACGGCATTGCTGACGCTGGCCAGCGTGGATGATGCGGTCGAATTGCTGTCGCGTGCCCGGGCCGGCTTTGGCGCGTCGCTCACCGGTTTTGAGCTGATGGCCGGCGACTGCCTGCAGGCAGTGGTGCGCCTGTTCCCGCAGCAGCGCCTGCCCTTCGAGGGCGCGTCGCTCGAATCTCCCTGGTATGCACTGCTGCAACTGTCCGACAGCGAAAGCGAGGCCCATGCCCGCGAGCGTTTCGAGGCCGTGCTGGGCCAGGCCATCGAAGACGGCCTGGTGGGCGATGCCGCGATTGCCGAGAACCTGGCCCAAAGCCATGCCCTTTGGCATCTGCGCGAGAGCATCCCGCTGGCCGAGGCGGAGCTGGGCAAATCGGTCAAGCATGACGTTTCGATCCCCATTTCCTCCATCGCCCACTTCGTGCGCGTGACCAACGCCGAGCTCCAGGAGCGATTCCCCGGCGTGCGCAACGTGATCTTCGGCCATCTGGGCGACGGCAATCTGCACTACAACGTGACGCGCGGGCAGGGGCAGACCGAGGCCGAGGTGCTGGCGCTGCAGTCGGCCATCTATGACGTGGTGCACGACAGCGTGCAGGCCCATGCCGGCTCGATCAGCGCCGAACATGGCGTGGGCCAGCTCAAGCGCGACGAGCTGCCGCGCTACAAGGATCCGGTGGAACTGGCGCTCATGAAGCGCATCAAGGCCGCACTCGATCCCGAGCGGCTGATGAACCCGGGCAAGGTCTTGCAGGCCTGAGACCACGCCGTGCAAACCGCCAACTTGCGCGTGCTGATCGTCGAGGACAATCTGACGATTGCCGGCAACCTCTATGAGTACCTTCAAGGACAGGGGTTCATTCCAGACGTGGCCTATGACGGCCATGCGGCGCTGACCATGCTGCAGCAGCAGGACTTCGATCTGCTGCTGCTGGATATCGGCCTGCCGGGCATGGATGGCCACGCTGTGCTGCACGCCTTGCGCACGCGTCTGCGCAAGGCGTTGCCGGTGCTGGTATTGACGGCCCGTGACGGGCTCTCTGACAAGCTGGCCGGTTTTGAGCATGGGGCCGATGACTATCTCACTAAACCGTTTGCGCTGGCCGAGGTCAAGGCGCGGCTGATAGCCCTGGGCCAGCGTGCCCGCGGCACCGTGGTGGATACCGTGTTTCGCTGCGGGCCGCTGGCGCTGGACAGCCGCAGTCGCGAAGTCTCGGTACACGGACGTCCGGTACACCTGGCGCGCAAATCGATACGTATCGTGGAGCTGCTCTTGCGCGATCCGGGCAAGCTGGTGACGCGGCAGGCACTGGAAGCGGCGCTCTGGGGTGACGAACCCCCGGCCTCCGATGCGCTGCGCAGCCAGATGCACCTGCTGCGCCGCGCCCTCGCCGAGGCCGGCTTTGACGGCATCGAGACGGTGCATGGCGAAGGCTGGCGATTGGTGGAGCCGGCATGAAAAGCCGGCAAGGCACGCTGACCCAGCGCGCAGTGTGGGCGTTGACCAGCATCGTGGCGCTGTTCGTCACCGCGCTGGCCTTGTTCGCCTATCTGACCTTCGATCAGATGGAAGACGAGCTGGTCGACGATATTCTCGCCACCGAAACCGAGCGGGTGTTGCAACACCTGGCCACCGAGCCGGATTACATCCCGGCGCGCGGCGCCCGTGAGCTGGGTGGCGCCATGCACGCCTGGCTGCAAACGCCGGGAGAATCCAATGACGATCTGCCCGTGCCGCTGCGCGGCCTGGACACCGGGCTGCACCTGCTGGAGCCGGGAGCCGATACCTGGCACGTCATGGTGGCTGACGCAGGCGCGGGCCTGGGGCGGATCTATGTGCTGTATGACGCCACCGAGAACGAAGCGCGTGTGCTGGACTTCGGGCTGTTCGTGCTGGGTGTGGGGGCGGTGTGCATCATCATTGCCTATGGCCTGGCGCGCCGTCTGGCCGGCTACGTGGTGCGGCCGCTCAACGAGGTGACCAATCGGTTGGTCAACTGGGCGCCGGGCGCGCCTGACATGACCGTGACGCGCGATGACGAGGCCGGGCGACTGGTGGAGGCCTTCAACCGCGTGCAGAACCGGGTCGACCGTTCGATCGCCCGTGAGCGCGAGTTCGCCGCCAACCTCAGCCACGAGGTCCGCACCCCATTGGCCAGCATCCGCTCCGATAGTGAAATGCTGCAGATGAGCGCGGCCGCCACGCCAGAAATGCAGCAGCGCCTGCAGCGCATCATCGACGAGGTGGACAGCATCTCGTCGTCGCTGGAAAGCGCCCGCGCCATGGCGCGCGACGAGCCGCTGGCGCCGGAGACCGTATTGCTGGCCGAGTGCATGCAGGCCGCCTGGCAAGGGTTGGCGGCCGGCGCCGAGCAGGCCGGGCTGGTCTTCATCAACGCCATTGATCCGCAGGTCAGCCGCGAGCTGGACCGCTATGCCTTGCTGACCGTATTGCGCAACCTGTTGCGCAACGCCATCGAGCATGCCGCGCCGGCAACCCTGTACGTCAGTCTTGATCATCAGGGCCGGCTGGTGCTGGCTGACGATGGCCGGGGCATCGCCCCTGCGGAATTGCCTTTCGTGTTCCAGCGTTATCACAGCGGCCGGCTGCGCGATAGCGCCGGTGTCTCCGCGCACGCGCTGCCGCATGGGCTGGGGCTGTCCATTGCCAAGCAGGTCTGCGATATGCAGGGCTGGCGCCTGACGGTCGACTCTCATTGCGAGGGGCCGGAGCGCGGCACGCGCTTCACGCTCAGCCTGGTCTGAACCGCCAGGACGGCGCGGCGGTATACTAAACGCTCGCTTTTCTGGATTACCCCGCTTATTTTGTGGGTAATTGTCATCATGTCCTCGAATACTCCGGCCGGGGCAACGTCCCGGCCGCGCAATCTGGCCTGGTCCGTTGTGACCAGCCTGGCCCAGCGCATCCGCTGCGGCGACATTCTCCCGGGCCACAAACTTCCTTCCGAGTCTGCCCTGATGCAGGAGTTCGGTGTCAGTCGCACGGTGGTGCGCGAGGCGCTCTCGCGTTTGCAGGCCGCCGGCCTGGCCGAAACCCATCATGGCGTGGGCAGCTATGCCCTGCAGTCCCCCCAGGGGGATTTCCATATCGACCCGGCTGACATCGCCACCATACGGGATGTGATGGTGCTGCTGGAGCTGCGTATCCCGGTCGAAAGCGAGGCCGCCGGTCTGGCAGCGCTGCGGCGCTCGAGCGCACAACTACAGGCGATGCGGCGTGAGCTGGATCGCTTTGCCGTGGCGATCGATGAAGGCGGCGATACCGTCACGCCGGACTATCAGTTCCACTTTCTCATCTCCCAGGCGACCGGCAACCGTTATTTTTCCGAGTTGATGGCCGGCCTGGGGGCGGCCATCATCCCGCGCACCCGTATCAGCGCCCAGCGTATCCAGCCCCAGGCCAGCCAGCCCTATCTGGCGCGCCTGCTGGTCGAGCACGAAATGATCTACGACGCGATCGAGCGCCAGGATGCCGATGGCGCCCGGGCAGCCATGCGTGCCCATCTGGGTAATAGCACCGAGCGGCTGCGGCGGGCGCAGAGCGTCTGAGGCTGGTCGGTCGCCATGCGGCGCGTTGCAAAAATTGACCAAAATTTGACTCGCCGCAGTTATTCTCCTGTTTCGCAGTGATGCCCCGGCCGCGGGGGGATGCATCACGCCTACTGATTAACGGAGTGGATAGTGCGACGATTGACCCTACGATTCGTAATCGCGGTTTTGTTGATGCTGACTGCCAGCCGTCTGGGGCTGGCCTTCTGGCAATGGGACCGTGTCCAGGCTGCCGGCGGGTTGTGGCCGGTGATATTCGGCGGCTGGCGCATCGACCTGGTGCTGGTGGCCATGTTGTCGGGCCTGCCTGCCGTGCTGTCCTACTGGTTCGGGCATCGTCCGCTGGCCGTCAAGATCACCGCCTGGTGGTTCCGCCTGTGCTGGATGCTGTATGTGCTGCTGGAGGTTTCCACGCCGCAGTTCATCCTGGAGTACGACACCCGGCCCAATCGTCTGTATTTCGAGTACCTGGTGCACCCGCGCGAAGTCGCCGGCATGCTCTGGGAGGGTTACAAGCTGGTGCTGCTGGGCGCATTCGTGGTGCTGCTGATCGCCGCCTGGCTGTCTCTGCGCTTGTTCCCGACCCGCCTGCGCGATCCGCGCATGAAGTGGTGGAAACGTCCGATTGCCACGGTCATCACCCTGGCCATCGTGGTGCTGGCGGCGCGCGGCACGCTGCAGCACCGCCCGATCAATCCGTCGATGGTGGCCTTCAGCGGTGACGCCATGGTCAATACCTTGCCGCTGAATTCGCTCTACAACGTCGTGGATGCCGCCTATCGGATGCGCGATGAACGCTCCTCGGCGGCGCTCTACCCCAAGATGGAAGTCAGCCGCATGAATCAGATCGTGCGCGAGGCTTCCGGGATCGAAGGCCCCGAGCTCTACCCCGAGTTGCCCAGCGCCCACGTGCAAAAGGCGACGGTGCGGCGTGACAAGCCCTACAACCTGGTCATCATCCTGCAGGAAAGCCTGGGAGCGCAGTACGTCGCCAGCCTGGGCGGCAAGAACCTGACCCCCGAGCTGGACAAGCTGGGCCAGCAGGGCTGGATGTTCCATCGTGCCTATGCCACCGGCACGCGTTCGGTGCGTGGCATCGAGGCGGTGACGGCAGGCTTCCTGCCGACCGTGGCCGAGGCGGTGGTCAAGCTGCCGCGTGCGCAGACCAACTTCTTTACGCTGGCGGCGCTGCTCAAGGCCCATGGCTTCCATTCGCGCTTTGTCTATGGCGGGGAATCGCACTTTGACAATATGCGCGGCTTCTTCCTGGGCAACGGCTTTGACGAGGTGGTCGATCGCAAGGATTTCATCGATCCGGTGTTCGTGGGATCGTGGGGCGCTTCGGACGAAGATATGTTCACGCAGGTCGATCGCCTCTTGCGTACCGACAGCGACAAACCGGTCTTCACCCTGGCGTTTTCGGTCAGCAATCACTCGCCCTGGGAATATCCCCCGGGACGCATCGAGCCGCAAGGCGAGCCGGCCTCGGTGGAAAATACCGTGCGCTACGCAGACTGGACCATCGGCCGTTTCTTCGAGAAGGCCCGTCAGGCCCCTTATTGGGATAACACCGTCTTTCTGGTGATTGCCGATCACGACTCGCGCGTGTTCGGCGCCAACCTGGTGCCGGTGCGCCACTTCCAGATCCCGGCCCTGATCCTGGGCGCTGGCATCGAGCCGCGCCAGGATGAGCGTCTGGTGAGCCAGGTGGATATGGCGCCGACGCTGCTGTCGCTGATCGGGGTCGACAACGTCAATCCCATGCTGGGTTCCGATCTGACGCAACGCAGTCCGAATCGCGCCATGATGCAGTACGGCGACAACTACGGCTACCTGAGCGGGGATGATCTGGTCGTGATCGAACCGCGCAAGGAACCGACCTCCTACCGCTATACCCGTCGCCCCTATGACCAGAGCGACAGCTATGACGCCATCGCCAACCAACCCTCGCTGACCGAGGTGGCGCTGGCGTACGCGCTGTGGCCCAGCTGGGCTTACCGCGAAGAGCGTTATCGCCTGCCGCCGCAGACGGCAGCGCAGCAGCCGTAAGGGAGGGCGGCTGCCGGCCCCGGGGCCGGCAGCCGTTGGGCTCAGAAACGGGCCACCAGGTTCAGCGCGACGTTGCGGCCGGGGGCTGTATAGCGGTTCAGGCCCTTGGGGTCGACCTGCAGGTTACGCAAGGTATCCCACTCGAAGTAGCGACGATTCAGCAGGTTATAGATGCCCGCGTTCAGGGTGACCTGGTTCGACAGTTGCCAGAAGGCCCCCAGGTCGACGAGCAGTACCGCGTTGCTGAGAAACTCGGCTTCCTGGCTGAACGGGCCATCGGAGTCATATTCGGTCCGCCTGGTGTCGGCGGCCCGTTTGGCCCAGCGCCGGGTCAGCGTCAGATCAGCGCCCCACTTGGCCGCCGGCGCGGTGTAGAAGAAGCGTAATTGCGCCTCATCAGGCTGGAGGGCCCGCAGACCGTCGCCGGTGCTCGTGCCGCCTCGCGCGTGCGAGAACCGTAATTCAGCACCCAGACCCGGGGCCAGCCCCAGCAGCTTTTGCGCATCGAGTGTGGCGCGCATCTCCACGCCACGCACCCAGGCCTGGTCGATGTTCTGGGGGCTGTAGACGCTTTCGCTCAGGAACTCCTTGCACCGGCGTCGTGAGCATGCCGCGCTGCCCGCTTGCGGGTTCTTGATGAGCCTTTTGCTGTAGCGCTCTTCAATGAAGTCCCGGTAGCGGGTACGAAACACGGTGAGCGCCACGCTCGCGCCTGTCCATGCCTTTGAAAGCGTGAGGTCCTGGTTCAGGGCCCGTTCGGGTTTCAGGTTGGGGTTGGGTTCATAGAAATTGCCGAACGTCTCGAAGTAGAAATAGAGGTTTTCGGCGGACGGGGCGCGGAAACCCTGCGATACGCCATAGCTCAGTCTGATGTCGGCCGGCAGCCGGTATCCCAGCCGGGCGAAGCCGCTCAGGGCGCTGAACTGCTTGCGTCCACCGACGTCGACGCGCCTGGGATCCCGCAGCGTGGTCGTCTGGCGTGAGTGGGTGTAGCGATCCAGGCGCAGCCCCGCACTGCCGTCCAGATTGTCTCCGAGCGTGAACCGGTCGGTCGCCTTGAGCGACCACGAAGTCACCGACACCGGATTCATCAGGCGATACACCCGGGTGCTGGTGCCGCGTTGCTCAAAGAAGGCGTCTACATTGTGGTCAGAGGAGCGCCGCTGGCCGAGGCTGGCTTCGAACGACAACGCGTGCGTACCCAGGGCGCCCGTGAGCGGCCGGCCGTCCAGGGTGCTGCGCCACTGCATGTCTTGCTGGCGCGAGCGGCGATCGTAGCGCCGCTCAAGCCTGAGCGTCCGGGCGGAGTACCGGTCGGTGATCGTGCGCTGGGATTGCTGCTGCAGATACAGCCCGGTCTCGAAGCGTTGCAGCGGCCCCTCCTGCGGCATGGCCCGGTAGACCAGGGATTGCCGATCGTAGGGGGCGCGGTCGTGGGTGTTGCGGATATCCCAGGATGCGCGTGACAGCTCCCGGGTCAGGCGTTCTTTCCTGAGCTGCTCGTAGGTGAGCTGGACGCAATGGCCGGCACGGATGCAAACGTCGAGTTTGCCCAGCAGCGCTTCCGAGCGTTGCCGGACGGGATCGGGGACGCCGCGTTCGTCACCCAGGATGTCCTGTCCTGCACCGTAATGACGTGTCTCGCGCCCATCGCGCCGGGTGTACTGAAGAAACAGGCTGCTGCCGGTGCCGAAGCGGGCTCCCAGGCCGGTGACAGCGAGTTTTTCACGGTTGCGCGATGCATAGCCGACCTTTCCATAGCCGCCGAAGGTGTGGCCCGGCGAGACAAGGTCGTCGATGTCCTTGGTCACGAACTGCACCGATCCGCCGATGCCGCCGCTACCTGATTGCACCGAGTCGGCACCCTTGTGGAGGGTGACGCTTTTTACGTGCTCAAGTTCGACGCTGTTGCGGTTGCCGTTGAGAAAGCCATAACTGGCGTAGACGCCGGGACTGAGCGGGTCGGCCTGCGACATGCCGTCGACCGTGACAGCGACCCGTGCCCCGTCGACACCCCGCATGGCATAGCCATTACTGTTGCCCCGGCTGCCCTCGTTGACCGAAATGCCAGGGTCATGCCGAACCAGGTCGCGGCTGTCGAAGACGTTGTTGCGGGAGAGCTCCTCGGCATCGTACTCGCGGGAGGAGGTAGCCTCGTCGGGCGAGATGCCTTGGACGGGAATCGCGGGAAGCTGCCAGACCGGGTTGGCCAGGGCCGGCCCGCAAGCCGTTGCCGACGCGATCAGTGGAGGAAGAAGAAGACGGGCGGGGGAATAGCGCTTTCGCATGGTTTTCTGTGAGGGAGAAAGGGATGGATATCCCGACAGAAACCAGGCGCTGCGAAAGGGTGGGGCGATGACAGGTGGGGATCGGGGCGATGCCGGGCAAGCATGGCGGCAGTGGGGGTGAGGAACATGCCGGCATGATCCCGGAGGCGGGGCGCTTCACCACCCCGCCTCGGGATATTCAGATCAAACCCTGGGCGTGCTGTTGCATACCTTTAAAGGGCGCGGTGTCCGCGCCCTTGCGCAGGTTGATCAGGGGCGCGCGGCGCTGACCGTGCCGACGCAGGCGCCGAAGCCGATGCGCGGATAGCCCGGCTTGATGCATTCGGCGCGCATGATCACCTGGTCGCCATCTTCCAGGAAGGTGCGCGTCTCGCCCCAAGGCAGCGTCAGCGGCTGCTTGCCGCCGGCCGTCAGCTCCAGCAGCGAACCGGCTTCGCTGGGCTGCGGGCCCGACAGCGTGCCCGTGCCCAGCAGGTCGCCCGGTTGCAGATTGCAGCCGTTGACGGTGTGGTGCGTGATCAGCTGGGCCACGTTCCAATAGGCATCACGGAAGTTGCTGCGCGACAGGGCGGCGGGCGGCGCCTTCTTGGCACGCGAGGCTTCGGTGCTCAACAGCACTTCCAATTGCACATCGAAGGCGCCGTGGGCCCGGTTCTCGGGCGCGTTCAGATAGGGCAGGGGCTGGGGATCCTCTTGCGGGCGGCTCCAGGGCGCGCGGAAGGGGGCCAGCGCTTCCAGCGTCACGATCCAGGGCGAGATCGTGGAGGCAAAGTTCTTGGCCAGGAAGGGCCCCAGGGGCTGGTACTCCCAAGCCTGCAGGTCACGTGCGGACCAGTCGTTCAGGATCCCCAGGCCGAACACATGGGCTTCGGCATCGGCCAGCGGGATGCGCTCGCCTTGCGGATTGCCCTGGCCAACGAAGATGGCCAGTTCCAGCTCGTAGTCCAGGCGTTGGCTGGGGCCGAAGGCCGGCGCAGCGTTATCGCTGGGCGGGCGCTGTTGGCCGACCGGGCGCGGGAAAACCTGCTCCACGCCAAGGGAGGACGCGCGGCCGTGGTAGCCGATAGGCACCCACTTGTAGTTCGGCAGCAGCGGATTGTCGGGCCGGAACTGCTTGCCCACCGCCGTGGCATGGTGCAGCGAAATGTAGAAGTCGGTGTAGTCGCCGATGCGCGCCGGGGTCGTGAACTCGGCGTCTGCCTGAGGCACCAGCAGCGGCTCGATCTGCGCGCGTTGGGCGGATCCTTCGCGCAGCGCGCGCGATAGCGCCAGGCGCAATGCGCTCCAGGCCTTGGGGCCCAATGCCATCAGGGCGTTCAGGTGGGTATCTGCGCAAGCCTGCAGGGCGTCGGCGGCAGCGCCTTCGAAAGGCTGCGCCTCACGCAGCGCGCCCAGGTCGACGATGGCGTCGCCGATGGCTACGCCGGGGCGGAACGCCTCGTTCGTGCCACGCCGGCGAAAGGCCGCGAAGGGCAGGTTCTGGATGGGGAAATCGGTGGCGCCGTCATTGGCGCTGGCCAGCCAGCTTTTCAGGGTGGCGTCGTGGGTTTCGTTCAGAGTCATGCGTCGCTCAGGTCTCGATGGCGGAAGGGGGGGCGCATGGGGTGCGCCTCGGATCGTCTGTCAGGCCTTTTCAGGGTTGAAGTGTTTTTTCAGGCCCTGCCAGCATTGATAGTAGTCGGCTTGCAACTGCGGCGAACCCAGCGCCTGCCCAGTCGGGCGTATCACGCGGCGGGTCTCGAACATGAAGGCCATGGTGTCGCGGATGTAGTGCGCCTGGCTGGTATCTGCCGTGCTGGCCTTCTCGAAGGTGTCGGCGTCGGGGCCATGGCCGCTCATGCAGTTGTGCAGGCTGGCGCCGCCCGGTGCGAAGCCTTCGGCCTTGGCGTCGTAGATACCCTGGATGAGGCCCATGAACTCGCTGGCCACGTTGCGGTGGAACCAGGGCGGACGGAAGGTGTTCTCCATGGCCAGGATGCGCGGCGGGAAAATGGCGAAGTCCAGGTTGGCGCTGCCCGGCGAGTCTGACGGCGAGGTCAGCACCGTGAAAATGGACGGATCGGGGTGGTCATAGCTGATCGAGCCGATGGTATTGAAGCGGCGCAGATCATATTTGTAGGGGGCGTGGGTGCCGTGCCAGGCCACGACGTCCAGCGGCGAGTGCGTCAGCGGCGCACGCCAGAATCCGCCGCTGAACTTGGCGATCAGTTCGAAATCGCCTTCGATGTCTTCGTACCAGGCCACCGGCGTGAGGAAGTCGCGGGCATTGGCCAGGCCGTTCGAGCCGATCGGGCCGAGCTCGGGCAGGCGCAGCGGCGCGCCGAAATTCTCCAGCAGGTATCCGCGCGCTTGGGCATCGAGCAATTCGACGCGAAAGCGTACGCCGCGCGGCAGCACCGCGATTTCCAGCGGCGCAAGCTCGATCAGGCCCATCTCGGTGGCCAGGCGCAGCCGCCCGAGTTGCGGTACCAGCAGCATCTCTGCGTCGGCGTTGTAGAAGAAGCGCCCCTGCATGCTGCGATTGGCCGCGTACAGATGGATGCCGACGCCGGAGAGCTCCTCGGGGCCGCCGTTGCCTCCCCAGGTCTGGACGCCTTCGATGAAGTCGGTCGGTTCGGTGGGGATGGGCAGGGGGCTCCAGCGCAACTGGTTGGGCGTGACCGGGCCCTGACCGAAGCCGGCCAGCCATTGCCGCGCGCCCTCATAGGGCTGGAAGGGGCGGTGCACCACGCCCGGGCGGATGCGGTAGAGCCAGGAGCGGCGGCTTTCGACGCGCGGCACCGTGAAGGCGCTGCCCGAGAGCTGCTCGGCATACAGGCCGTAGGGGCATTGCTGGGGCGAGTTGCGACCGGTGGGCAGCGCACCCGGCAGGGCTTCGGTGGCGCAGGCGTTGCCGAAGCCGGATTGGTAGTTCAGCGGCATGGTTGTCTCCAGGCGGGGGCGCGGTCGGCCAGGCCCCTCGTGTTCTCGGGTGCGCCGGGAATCCCGTCCCGGCAGGCTGTTCATTCTGCGCAAAATTGCCCACCCTGCCTATGGGAATGTATAAATAGAAGATATAAATCTCATGAATAGTAGGGGGCATCGTGGATGGCTTGCGCAAGGTCGACCTGAATCTGCTGGTGGTGTTTCAGCATCTGCTCGAAGAGCGCAATATTTCCGCCGTTGCGCGGCGCCTGGACCTCTCCCAGCCCGCGGTCAGCAATGCCTTGCGGCGTCTGCGCGCGGCCTATGGCGATGAACTTTTCGTGCGTACGGGGCAGGGCATGCAGCCCACCCCGCTGGCCGAGGCCATGGGCGGGCCGGTGAGCGAGGCGCTGTCATTGCTGTCGCATCTGGCCGACGCCGTGCAGCCTTTTGAGCCGTCCGCCAGTCAGCGCCGCTTGCGCATCGCCATGACCGACGTGGGCGAGATTCATTTCATGCCCAGCCTGATGGAGCTATGCGCACGTCATGCACCGGGGGTGCGCATCGACTCGCTGCGCCTGGCGGGGGCGGATCTGCAACGCGAACTCGACGCCGGGCGGGTGGACCTGGCCCTGGGCGCCTTTGAAGGCTTGGGCGGCGGGGTGGTCCAGCGCATGCTGTTTCGCCAGGGCTACGCCACGCTATATCGCCAAGGCCATCCGCGTGCCCATGCCGGCATGAGCGTCAAGGCTTTTCGGGCAGAACGTCATCTGATCGTCTCGCGCGCCGCGCCCGAAGGGCAGGTCAACCAGGCGCTGGAGCGCGCGGGCGTGGCACTGGCCGAACAGTTCAGCGTGCCGCATTTTTCGGCGGTGCCCTATATCGTGAGCACCACGGATCTGCTTGCCACGGTACCGCAGAAACTGGCGGCCAGCGCCGCGCCGCACTTTGGCCTGCAATGGCTGATGCCGCCCGTGAAACTGGCTGCCCTGCAGACCAATCTTTACTGGCACCGCCGCCTGCAGCGAGACGGCGCCAACCAGTGGCTGCGCCATCTCATCATCGATACGTTTGCCGACCGGGCCTGAGCCCGGATCAAGCCGGGTTCAGGCGGCCGGTTGGACTGACTCTCTCGCCACGTCCAAGGCTTGGCGCAGCACCTTCATGTCGCCGATATGGTTGGCCAGCACCAGGATGAGGGCGGCGTTCAGTTCGCGGCTCTGGACATCTTCCAGGTCCTGGTGGGCGTCGAGCAGCGCCTGGTAGAACGCGTCGGGCGCGGGCAGGTTGGGGGTCAGGATCAATGGCATGGAAGCTCCTTTCAGGCGTGACCGGCGGCACGCGCCAGCGCGCGGAGCAAGGTTGCGGCGTCCGGGCTGCGATGGCGCGCGGCAATGTGCTGGTCAGGGCGGATGAGATAGCAGGTGCCGGGCGTGGCGTCATAGCGTTGGGCCAGCACGCCCTGGGTATCGGTCACGCAGGGCAGGCCGGCGGGCTGCGGCCAGAACGAGCCGCCGGGACGCACCAGCAGGATACGTGGCGCCAGCGGGCTGGCTGCCACCGTTTGCAGATCGGCCAGCCACGCCGCCATGGGCGGTGCATTGCCGCAAAAGAGCACCAGGGAGAATGTGCTGTCGAACTGTTGCAGCCACCAGCCAGGACCGGCATCGGTGTCGATGGGAGCGTCGGCCGCAACGCTGCCGGGCAACATGGCGCCCGTGAAGGCGTCGCTGTCATCGGTATTCAGGGGCGAGCCGTCATAGCGGGAGGGCAGCGACAGTCGGCCGCTGTTGATCAGGCCGCGGGCAAACGGGTGGCGGCGCGCCAGGTTCAGCACGGCATTGCGGAAGTGGCGGCTGTTGTCGCTTTTGGGGGTGATGAAGTCGGTGGCGCGCGAGGAATTCAGGATGTTCTCGTCGGCGGCCAGTTCGCGCTCGGTGGCATAACTGTCCAGCAGGCTCTCCGGCGCCAGGCCATCGAGCACCAGGCGCAGTTTCCAGGCCAGGTTTTCCGCGTCCTGCACGCCGCTGTTGGCACCCCGCGCGCCGAAGGGAGAGACGCGGTGCGCGGCATCGCCGGCGAAGATCACGCGGCCATGGCGGAAGCTGTCCATGCGCTCGCAGGCGAAGGTATATACGCTGACCCATTCCAGCTCGAATTGCGCGTCGGGGCCGAGCAGGGCGCGGATGCGCGGCAGCACGTTCTCGGGCTTGACGGCTTCAACCGGGTCGGCGTTCCAGCCCAGCTGGAAGTCGATGCGCCAGACGTCGTCGGGCTGGCGATGCAGCAGCACCGACTGATTCGGGTGAAAGGGCGGATCGAACCAGAACCAGCGCTCGGCCGGAAAGGGGGCGGTCATCTTCACATCGGCGATCAGGAAGCGGTCCTTGAAGATGCGGCCATGCGCCTCCTGGCCCAGCAGCTTGCGTACCGGTGAGCGCGCCCCATCGCAGGCCAGCAGCCAATCGGCCTGCAGGCAGTAGCGGCCGTCGGGCGTCTCGATGCCCAGGTGCAGGCCGTCGCCGAGCGTCTGCACGTCAATGACCTTGTTCTTCCAGCGCAGCTCGATGGCGGGCTCGGCCTGCACCGCCTCTAGCAGGAAGCCTTCGGCGTAATACTGCTGCAAATTGATGAAGGCCGGACGTCGATGACCGTTCTCGGGCAGCAGGTCGAAATGGCAGACTTCACCCTCGCCGAAGAACACCCGGCCCACGTTCCACGATACGCCTTTGTCGACCATGCGCTGGCCAATGCCCAGGCGGTCCCAGATTTCCAGCGTGCGCTTGGAGAAGCAGATGGCGCGCGAACCGGTGGATAGGCGGCAGTCATCGTCCAGCACGACCACGCGGCGCCCCTGGCGCGCCAGGTCCAGTGCGGTGGTCAAGCCCACGGGCCCGGCGCCGACGATGACGACCGGATGACGGGCAGGCGCGCCGGCCGCTTGGTCGGCGCAGGGCTGGTAGGCGAACTCCAGCGCTTGGTAATCAATGTCTCCCACGGCGGTCTCCTGCGTGGATTTTTGTCGTTGCGGCGGCGTAAGGGCGCGCGCAGGCGCGGCCCGCTCTTTGCGGCGGGCCTGCGTCATGCAAAAGACTTCGGTCTGGCCGGGCTTCAGCCTTCCAGCTGTTGCCACATCTCCAGGTCGCGCTTGTCGGTCCAGATGCGCGGGTCGACGATGCCGCTGGCCTCGTCATAGGCGCGCGACACGTCGAAGGGCATGCAATGATCGAAGATCACCCAGTCGCTGTAGCGCGGCTTCATGAAGTCATAGACTTCGCGGTAGATGGTCTTGAGGTCCTTGCCCTGGGCCACGCCGCGGTTGACCGCAGCATACAGATCGGTCAGGAAGGCGCGGGTGCCGGCCAGCGCCTGGCGGACCTCGGTGGCGTTCTTGAGGGCAGGGCCTCGGCCCGGCACCATCTTCTCGGCTTCGAAGCCGGCCAGCGCATCCAGGGTGCTGGGCCAGTCGCGGAAGTAGGCGTCACCGCAATAAGGCGTGGATTGGTATTCCACCAGATCGCCGGCAAACAGTATCTTTTGCTCCGGCAGCCAGGCAATGGTGTCGCCCTTGGTGTGGCCGCGCCCGACCTGCAGCAGCTTGACCTCCAGATCGCCCAGGTTGACCGTCATCTCGCCCTGGAAGGTCATGGTGGGCCACACCAGCCCGGGCGGAATGGATTCTGCGTTGCGGAACAGGCGCGGGAAGCGGCCGATTTCGCTGGCCTTGTCCTGTTCGCCGCGTTCGGCGATCAGGTCCCAGGTGTCGCGGCTGGCGAGGATTTCCTGCGCCTGGTAGGCGGAGGCACCGAAGACGCGCACGGCATGGTAGTGCGACAGCAGCACATATTTGATGGGCTTGTCCGTCACTTCGCGGATGCGCCGGATGACGTCCTGGGCCATGACCGGCGTGGCCTGGGTGTCGATCACCATCACAGCCTCCGAGCCGATGATGACCCCGGTGTTGGGATCGCCCTCGGCGGTATAGGCATAGGCGTTGTCGGAAAGCTTCTCGAAGGAAACGACCTTGTCATCCAGGTCGGCGTGCGAGGCGAATTGCTTGCTCATTGCTGTCTCCATGTCCTTGGGCGCACCGGGCGCGGCGGGTAGGTGACGACTATAGAGGCGCGTTAGTTTTTGTGCAATACGTTTGCTATAAACGAATTCCCTAGGCGGGCCGGCTCCCTGGGAGCGCCTCGGGCGAGGTCAGCGCTTCTGGCAGTGGGGACAGAAATAGGTGGCGCGCTGGCCCTGGATGATGCGTCGTATGGGCGTGCCGCAGATGCGGCAGGGCTGGCCGGCGCGCTCATAGACGGCGGCGTGGATGGCAAAGTAGGCGCCCGGCTCGCCGGTGGCATTGACGTAGTCGCGCAAGGTGCTGCCGCCGCTTTCCAGGGCGTCGGTCAAGGTGGCGCGGATGGCCTGGGCAAGCCGTTCGCAGCGCGGGCGCGAGACTCGGCCGGCGGCCAGGCGCGGATCGATGCCGGCGCGGAACAGGCATTCGGAGGCGTAGATGTTGCCCACGCCGACCACCGCATGGCCGGCCAGCAGGGCCTGCTTTACGGCGACTCGCCGGCCACGGAAGTGGTCATGCAACCATTGACCGTTGAAGCGTTCGTCGAAGGGCTCGATGCCGAGCCCGATGAGCAAGGGGTGGGTTTCGACCGGGCCAGCCTGGGCCGGGTGCCACAGGACGGCACCGAAACGGCGCGGATCGTGCAGGCGCAGGATGGCGTGGTCGAAAACCCAGTCGACGTGATCGTGCTTGCGCGGGGCTTCGTCCAGCGGCACGCGCCGCAGCGAGCCTGACATGCCCAGGTGCACGATCAGCACGCCATGCTCGAAGTGCAGCAGCAGGTACTTGCCACGGCGGCCAGTACCCAGCACGCGACGGCCGGAAAGCAGGGCGGCGAGCCCCTCGGCTATCGGCCAGCGCATGCGGGATTCTCGCAGCACCAGATCGCGCAAGGTCTGGCCGCTGATGACGGCGTCGATTCCCCGACGCGTGGTTTCGACTTCAGGCAGTTCCGGCATGAGCCAGTGTAAGATGGGCAATTACGTGTACGAAGATTGTGCCACCAACCGGACGGGCCGCGTGAAGTTGTCGTTCAAACACATTAATTATGGATTGGCCTTGCTGGCATTTTCGCTGGCGAGCGTGCAGGCAGCCCCCCTGTTGGCTGCGGGGCCTCGTCCTAGCGGTGACGCTACCGGGCCGCGCCTGATGGAAATGCCTCAGGAGCCGGAAACCCAGGTGATCCGCCTGCATCCGGGGCAGTTGCCCGACGTCAATCTGACCGGCGATCTCTTCTACCGCCTGGTGGTTGCCGAAGTGGCCGCCCAACGCGGGCTGTATGGGCGCGGCGCGATGACGCTGCTCGGCCTGGCCAAGGAAACCGGCGACCCCCGACTGGCGCGGCGCGCCCTGGAATTTCAACTGGCGGCCGGCAACCTGGCCGGCGCCCTGGATGCCTCGCGTACCTGGGCCAACCTGTCACCCGGCGATATCGAGGCCAGCTCCACCGAGCTGGCGCTGGCGGCGGCCAACGGGCAGACCGAAGGCCTGGCGCGCGCGTTGCGCGAGCGCATCGATGCCACGCCCGACAAGGCCGGCGGCATTGCGCAGGCCATGGGCGTGCTCAGCCGCATGAGCGACCGCCGCCTGGCTTTGCGCATCCTTGACGAAGCCCTGCCCGACAACGTCCGCAAGCTGCCCACGGCACACTTGGCGCTCTCCGATGCCGCACAGGCGGCAGGCGATTTTTCGCGGGCCGATGCCGAGGCGCGTGCCGCCCTGGCCGCGGATCCGCGCTCCGAGCCGGCCGCCCAGCGTGTGCTGGAGTACGGTTCGCATGTCGACCCCGCCAAGGCCGAGGAAACCGCGCGCGCCTTCATCGCCCGCAATCCCAATGCCCGCAAGCTGCGCCTGATGCTGGCCGGGCAGATGGCCGAGCGCGGTGACTACGATGCCGCGCAGGCCGAGCTGGCTGCCATGGCGCGCAGCGCACCCGAAGACTTCGACCTGCTCTTCATGCAGGCGCAATTGGCTTACAAGGCCGGTCAGCTGGACCGCGCGCGCGCCTTGCTGCGCCAGTACCTGGATGTCCAGAACCAGCGTCAGCTGTCCACGGCGCCGGGCGCCACTGACGCCGGGGCGGCGGCAGCCGATGCGCACGTGCTGCTGGCGCGCATCGCTGAAGACCAGGGCCGCTATGATGAAGCCATCGCCGAACTGGGCAAGATCGACGATCCGGGCATGCGTTACGCTGCCAATATGCGGCAGGCCACCCTGCGCGCACGGCAGGGCCGGGTGGACGAAGCCCTGGCGCTGATCACCGCGGCCCGCGCCCAGGACGAAGAAGAACAGTTGCTGGGCTTGCTGACCCAGGCGCAGATTTTGCGGGATGCTGAGCGCGTGCCGGAGGCTGTCGCCCTGCTCGAGAAAGCGGATCGCGACTACCCCGACAGTGTCGAAATCAAATATGAGCTCGCCATGCTGCAAGAGCGCCAGGGGCGCATTGACCAGCTGGAGAAACTGCTGCGCGAAGTGATTTCGCTGGAGCCTGAGCACGCCCACGCCTACAACGCCCTGGGCTACACCCTGGCCGATCGCAATCAGCGCCTGCCCGAGGCCCTGGACCTGATCACCCAGGCGCTTGAACTGGCGCCCGACGATCCCTTCATCCTGGACAGCATGGGCTGGGTGAAATTCCGCATGGGCGAGCTGGGCGCGGCGGCCGAGTACCTCAAGCGTGCCTACAGCCTGCGTCCCGAAAGCGAGATTGCGGCCCATCTGGCGGAAGTGCTGGCCGCCCAGGGCGAGCGTGGACAGGCCGAAGCCTTGCTGCGTGACGCCTATCGCGCCGATCCGCGCAATGAGTTGCTGAAAGAAGTCATGAAACGCCTGGAGATCCGGCCGTGAGTGCCAGGTCGCGTGTTCGGCGCCAATGGTTGGCGCGTGCCTTGCGCCTGGGCGCCGCCTTGGGCCTGGCTGCCCTGGCGGCCTGCAGCGGCCTGCCCAAATCCGAGGACGTGGCGGGCGACAGCTTTGCCCGCGGCGGGCGGTTCGCCATCTCGGCGACCGAGTTCGATGGCCGCCAGCAGGCGGTGCAGGGCGGGTTCCGCTGGCAAGACAACGGCCGCGATTACGTGCTGGACCTGACCAATCCACTGGGTTCCATCGAGGCGCGGGTCGAAGGCACCCCGGGCTACGCGCTGCTCACGCGCGCCAACGGCTCGACGCTGCGGGCGTCAGACCCGGACAGCCTGGTGGAGGATGCCCTGGGCAGCCCGGTGCCGGTGTCGGATCTGCGTTACTGGCTGCGTGGCCGCGTGGCGCCGCAGGCATCGGACGTGCAACGAGACGAGGCCGGACAGCCGGTGCAGTTTGTGCAGAACGGCTGGCATGCGCGGCTGTCGCGCTATGACGCGGCGGGCCCGCGGCTGCTGGTGCTGGAGCGCCAGGACGCCGGACGCCGCATCCTGGTGCGTCTGGTTGTCGACCAGCCCTGAACGGCACCGCCCGCCACCGAGTACGCCATCGTGACGCTTTACGACGTTCCGGCTCCGGCCAAGCTAAATTTGTTCCTGCATATCGTTGGCCGTCGTGCTGACGGTTATCACCTGCTGCAAAGCGCCTTCCGTTTCATCGACCTGTGCGACGAGCTGTCCTTCGAGGCGCGCGGCGATGGTGTCATCGAGCGGGACTACGCGCTGGAAGGGGTGACGCCCGAGCAGGATCTGATCGTGCGCGCAGCGCGCAGCCTGCAGGCCGCCACCGGCACGCCGCAGGGCGCGCGCATCGGCTTGCGCAAGCGCATTCCGCAAGGCGGCGGGCTGGGCGGCGGCTCCAGTGACGCGGCCACCACCCTGGTGGCACTCAATCGCCTGTGGGGTTGCGGGCTGTCGCGTCGCGAGTTGATGGCGCTGGCCTTGCCGCTGGGCGCCGACGTGCCGGTGTTTGTGTTCGGCCAGGCGGCGTTCGCCGAAGGCGTGGGCGAGGAATTGCAGCCGCTGACGCTGCCGCCGGCGGCCTATCTGGTCCTGCAGCCGCCGGTCAGTGTGCCGACATCTGAAATATTTTCCGCCCCGGATTTGACACGCGATTCAAAACGCGTCAGAATTACGGACTTTCTTGCTTTGCCTACTTCTGGCTTCGGTCAGAACGACATGCAAGCGGCAGTATTTCAGCGCTACCCGGTTGTCCGGGATGCAGCAGAAATACTGGCGGCGCTGGGGATCCCGGTGCGCATGTCAGGCTCTGGCGCCTGCCTTTTTGCTGAGTTCGCGAATTTGTCCGCAGCAAAAAAAGCAGAAGCCGATTTGGCAAAGTTAGAAAATACCGCTATAATGCGCGGCGCTGGTAGAAAAATCAGCGACACGCAAAGCAGCGTTAAATTGGAATTTCGTTTGATCAAGGCATGCGCCGGATTAAATGAACATCCACTAAAACACTGGATTGCAAAATAGTTGGGGAGTCGCCAAGCTGGTTAAGGCACCGGATTTTGATTCCGGCATGCGAAGGTTCGAATCCTTCCTCCCCAGCCAACCAAATTCATAAAAAAGCTGTTGAACTCCGCCGATGGAAACTGGCTCAGGTTCAGCGGCTTTTTTGTTTTCGGGGGCTTGCGCGGCTCTGAGTCGCCGCGCGGCAGACAATTATTTGGGCTGCAGGCCCCGCCCGGCACAGTTTCGAACGACCATCACAGCATCATGGCAAACGACAGCTTCATGATTTTCACGGGCACGGCTAACACCCGCTTGGCCGTGGACGTAGTCAACCATCTGGACATGTCCCTCGGGAAAATGACCGTCGGGCGTTTCTCGGATGGCGAAGTGATGGTCGAGATCAACGAGAACGTCCGCGGCAAGGACGTTTTCGTGCTCCAGCCGACCTGCGCACCGACCAACGACAACCTGATGGAAATCATGGTGATGGTCGATGCCCTGCGCCGCGCTTCGGCCGGCCGCATCACCGCCGCCATTCCCTATTTCGGTTATGCCCGCCAGGACCGCCGCCCGCGTTCGGCGCGTGTCGCCATCTCGGCCAAGGTCGTTGCCAACATGCTGCAGGTCGCCGGTGTGGACCGCGTCCTCACCATGGATTTGCATGCTGACCAGATCCAGGGCTTTTTCGATATCCCGGTCGACAATATCTATGCCGGCCCCATCCTGCTGGGCGACATCTGGCGCCGTAATTTCTCGAACCTGGTCGTGGTGTCGCCTGACATCGGCGGCGTGGTTCGTGCACGCGCCCTGGCCAAGCAGCTCGAAGCCGACCTGGCCATCATCGACAAACGCCGCCCGCGCGCCAACGTCTCCGAAGTGATGAACATCATCGGCGAGGTCGACGGGCGCACCTGTATCATCATGGACGACATGGTCGATACCGCCGGCACGCTGTGCAAGGCCGCCCAGGCGCTGAAAGACCGTGGCGCGGGTGCCGTGTATGCCTATTGCACGCACCCGGTGCTGTCGGGTGGCGCGATCGAGCGCATCGCGGCCTCGTCGCTGGATGAGCTGGTCGTCACCGACACTATTCCGCTGTCCGAGGAAGCCCAGGGTTGCGGCAAGATCCGCCAGCTGTCGTGCGCGGCGCTGCTGGGCGAGACCATTCTGCGTATTTCCAATGCCGAGTCGGTCAGTTCGCTGTTTGCGGACTGATTCTGCGGCGTTCTGCATTTGCCCGCCACTGGTCGCGGTGGTGGGCAAACCCATGCCGGGCATGTCGCCCGGCATGTCGTTAACCGGCGAGTTCTTCGCCAGAAAGTTTGGAGTCATCCATGAAATTTAATGCCACTGCGCGTAGCGTCCAGGGTACGAGTGCGAGCCGCCGCCTGCGCCGCGCCGGTCGTGTTCCCGCCATTGTTTACGGTGGTGAAGGTGCCCCGCTGAACGTCGAACTGGATCACAACGAGATCTACCACGCCCTGCGCAAGGAACAGTTCCACGCTTCCATCCTGACCATGACGATGGAAGACGGCAAGACCGAACCGGTGCTGCTGCGCGCCGTTCAATGGCACCCCTACAAGCAGCAAGTCCTGCACGTTGACTTCCAGCGCGTGAGCGCCAACCAGGCGCTGCACACCAAGGTGCCGCTGCACTTCATCAACGCTGATGCCTCGCCGGCCGTGAAGCTGAGCGGTGCGATCATTTCGCACATCATCAACGAAGTCGAAGTGACCTGCCTGCCGCAAGCGCTGCCGCAGTTCATCGAAGTCGACCTGGGCGATCTGCTGGGTGGCGCCTCGCTGCACCAGAAGGACATCGTTCTGCCCAAGGGCGTGACTTTCACGCACCCGAACGATGAGCTGGTCATCGTCTCGGCCGTCACCAAGGGTGGCGGCGAAGCGGCTGAAGACGCTGCTGCCGAGTGATCGGACGGCGGGATAGCCTCCCGCTGCCCCGAACCCTGCGCCTGCGATTTGCATGCGCAGGGTTTTTTATGTTCTAAACACGCCATCATGTCCGAACCGATACGCCTGATCGTCGGGCTGGGCAATCCCGGCCCCGAATACGAAACCACCCGCCACAACGCCGGCTTCTGGCTGGCTGATCATCTGGCGGATGACCTGCGTGCGACTTTCGCCCCGGAGAAAGGCTTTTTTGGCCTGGTTGCCAAAGCCCGCTTCGAAGGCGAGAACGTGCTGCTGCTCAAGCCGGCCACCTATATGAACCGCTCGGGCCAGTCGGTGGGCGCGCTGGCGCGCTTCTACAAACTGACACCGGAGCAGGTGCTGGTATTGCATGACGAGCTCGATCTGCTGCCAGGCCAGGTCAAGATGAAGCAGGGTGGCGGCCATGCCGGCCACAATGGCTTGAAAGACATCCAGGCGGCCCTGGGTTCGCCCAATTTCTGGCGACTGCGCATCGGCATCGGCCATCCGCGTAGCCTCAACCTGGCCCAGCAGGTGGCCGATTTCGTGTTGCATGCCCCGCGTCGCGAAGAACAGGCCGAGATCGACCGGGTGATCGACCGGTGCCGCGTCGCGACGCCCGCCTTGTTGCGCGGCGACTTCGCCGCGGCCACGCGCCAGCTGCGCGAAGCCTGATGACAGCCCGCGTCCGGCGTCTGACCTTGCGCCAGGAGATCGCCGATTTCTGGCGCTTTCTGCGCCGCCCCACGCTGGCCGGGCGCTTCGGGCCGCGCGATGGCGGGCGCTGGGCCGATTGGTATCCCCATATCGGTCTGGGCCGCCTGATGGCCTGGGCCGGATTGTTATGGCTGGTGAATCTTTTTGTGCTGGGACCGATCGCCATCAGTGCCGCGGGCGCCGGTGGCGCGCAGCACCGCATGGATTTGCGCGATCTGCCCTGGGTCGCGGCCATCTTCTGGGCACCGGTCGTCGAAGAAATGCTGTTCCGCTACGGCTTGCGCCGGCCTGCGCAGGCTTTGTGGGCGGTTCCCTTGATGGTGCTGGCCGTCTATTGGGGCCCGCGCGACTGGACCATCTTCATCGCTGCCATCGTCGTGGCTGCGGCCCTCTGGCTGAGCGCACGAGGCACCCGGCTGTCGATGACGCTGGGGCGATCGTATTGTGCGCACTATGGCTGGGTTTTTCATCTGGCTGCGCTGGCCTTTGCGGGCGTGCATCTGAATAATTTCGCGCTCAATCAGATGCCGCTCTGGCTGTTGCCTTTGCTGGTGCTGCCGCAGTGGCTCACCGGGCTGGTGCTGGGTTGGATGCGCACGCGGCGCGGTATTGGCGCCTGCTTTGCCCTGCATGCGGTTTTCAATGCCGGTCCGATGCTGCTGATCAGCCTGATGCTGACGCTGCAGCCGTCGCTGGCGCCCTGAGGCGGCCCAGCGGTTAAACTCCAACCTATCCCTTTATCACCTCGTCCGCCTGCCCAGGCGGGCTTCGCTCTCAGACAGGAATTCCATGGCTCTGCAATGCGGCATCGTCGGCCTGCCCAACGTCGGCAAATCGACGCTCTTCAATGCTCTGACCCGCGCTGGTATCGCGGCCGAGAACTACCCGTTCTGCACCATCGAGCCCAACGTGGGCGTTGTCGAAGTGCCGGACCCGCGCCTGGATAAGCTGGCCGAGATCGTCAAGCCCGAGCGCGTGCTGCCGGCGACGGTTGAGTTCGTCGACATCGCCGGCCTGGTGGCCGGCGCCAGCCAGGGCGAAGGCCTGGGCAACCAATTCCTCTCGCACATTCGCGAAACCGATGCCATCGTCAATGTGGTGCGCTGCTTCGAAGACCCCAACGTCGTGCACGTGGCCGGCAAGGTCGACCCCATCGCCGACATTGAAGTCATCGAAACCGAGCTGGCCCTGGCCGACCTGCAGACCGCCGAGAAGGCCCTGCACCGCCACGCCAAGACGGCCCGTTCGGGCGACAAGGAAGCGCAGCGTCTGGTGAGCGTGCTGGAGAAGGTCATCGCCCACCTGAACGAAGCCAAGCCCGTGCGCTCGCTGGGGTTGTCGGATGAAGACATGGCCCTCATCAAGCCGCTGTGCTTCATCACCGCCAAGCGCGCCATGTATGTCGGCAACGTTAGCGACGACGGCTTCGAGAACAACCCCATGCTGGACCGCCTGGTCGAATTCGCCAAGCAGCGCAACGCGCCGGTGGTGGCCATCTGCGCTTCCATCGAGTCCGAGATCGTGGACCTGCCCGACGAAGACCGTCAGGCCTTCCTGGCCGACATGGGCATGGAAGAGCCGGGCCTG
>JAEWJD010000138.1 GCA_023386765.1 Pseudomonadota bacterium
CCCCCCCCCCCCCCCCCCCCCCCCGCGCCCCTCATGCCCGACCTTGCCAACAAACGCCTCGTTCTCGGAATGACAGGCGGCATTGCCTGCTACAAGATCGCCGAACTGGTACGCCGCCTGACGGAGCAGGGAGCAACGGTCGATGTGGTCATGACCGAGGCGGCCACGCACTTCATCACGCCGGTCACCATGCAGGCGCTCTCGGGCCGCCCGGTATTCATCGACGCCTGGGATGCGCGCATGTCCAACAACATGGCGCACATCGACCTCACGCGCGGCGCAGACGCCGTGCTCATCGCGCCGGCCAGCGCCGATTTCATGGCCAAGCTGGCGCACGGCCTGGCCGATGACCTGCTGTCCACGCTCTGCCTGGCACGTGCCTGCCCGCTGCTGGTCGCACCGGCCATGAATCGCGAGATGTGGGATAACCCGGCCACGCAACGCAATGCCACGCAGCTGCACGCCGACGGCGTGACGCTGCTGGGCCCGGGCAGCGGCAGCCAGGCCTGTGGTGAGACCGGCTCGGGCCGCATGCTCGAACCGCAGGAAATCCTGGCCGACGTGATCGCTTTTTTCCAGCCCAAGCTGCTGGCTGGACGTCACGTACTGATGACCGCCGGCCCGACCTCCGAACCCATCGATCCGGTGCGCACGCTGACCAACCGCTCTTCCGGCAAGACCGGCTACGCCCTGGCGCGTGCCGCGCGCGAGGCCGGCGCCCGCGTCACGCTGGTCAGCGGGGCGGATCTGCCGGCTCCGCGCGGGGTGGACGTCGTGCCGGTCGTGACCGCGCAGCAGATGCACCAGGCAGTGATGGCCCACGCAGCGCAGGCGGATGTCTTCGTGGCGGTAGCCGCGGTCGCTGATTGGCGCATCAAGAATCCCAGCGGCCAGAAACTCAAGAAAGAAGGCGCCGGCGGCCTGCCCCCGCTGGAGTTCGAACCCAACCCGGACATCCTCGCCGACGTCGCGAAACTGCCCGACGGCCCCTGGTGCGTGGGGTTCGCGGCCGAAACCGAAAAGCTCGCGGAACACGCCGAGGCGAAACGCCTGCGCAAGGGGATTCCCTTGCTGGTGGGCAACCTGGCCCAGCACGTCATGGGTGCCGATGACACCGAAATGGTGCTCTTCGACGACCAAGGTTCGCATCCGCTGCCGGCTGCGCCCAAACTGATGGCCGCACGCCGCCTGATCGCCGAGATCGCTGCCCGTCTGCCGCGCTGAGGCGCGCGGCCCCCTGGCTGCGCGTCAGCCTGCGGCCGAGCGCCCAGGGGCGGGATCGGAGCGCCACAGGCGTGCCAGCGCGGCGACCACCACCAACGTGAGCAACACCCGTCCCAGCAGCACGATCCAGCCGTTGGCACCCACGGCCATCAACAGCACGGTGTCCTCGATCAGCGAGTGCGACAGCGACAGCCATGAAAGGGCCAGAAAGCGCGTGCGCGCCGAGAAATTCTGGCGCTGCGCCTCTTCGATGATCAAGGCACCGCCATACGACAGGCCCAGCAGCACCCCCAGCATCGTGACCGGCGCAACTTCCGGCGCCAGGCCCGACCAGCGCAGCACCGGCGTCAGGGCGCGCGTCAGGGCGGCCGTGATGCCGCTGCGTTCGAGCAGATCCAGCAGCAGAAGCAACGCCAGGATCACCACATAGGTCAGCGCCAGAGAGGACAGCGTGCCACGCAGCCAGTCACCCACGCCCAACGCCGCGGGATCACCTGCCATGCCCGAACGCTGCAACCACTCGAAAGACATGGGTTCGGACAGCCAGCCCGTCGCCCGCGAGATCCAGGAAACGGCCCCTCCGTACAGGACGGCCGCTCCCAGGCGCAACGCAGCCGTGGCCCAGAAGCTGGCCCCCGCGCGGCGCACGATGGCCTGTTCGACCGGCAGGTTGTGGGCAAACAGAATCATGGCGGCCAGGGCGCTGAACTGCCCGGCCGTCATGTCCAGGCTGCCCGCCAGCCCGACCAGGGCGGCCAGGGCCCCGTAGACGCCGACAAACACGCCGGCAATCCAGATGATGGCGGCCTGCGCAGGCAGATTCAGCAGCCCCATGACCGGCTCGAAGCCGCGCCCCAGCACCTCGACCCAACCCAGCCATTGGCCAATCTGCACCACCACCATGATGGGCAGCATGACTTTGACCAGCGTGAAGAACAGGCGCAGGCTGCGGCGCGCCAGGCGCTCGAAATAGGCAAACATCGACGTCAGGGAAAGAGGGCGGATCCGAAAGGACGCCAGCATATCCCGGAATACCACGGCACGCAGAACCGGCCAGCCCGGCACGCCCTCTTCCTCCTGGCCTGCGGCGGTTAAGATAGAGGGGTTATCCCTCACAGGATTTGTGCATGGACGATTACATCGAACGCATCGGCGCCTTTATCCAGGCCAATCAGGAATGGGCCGGCCCGATCACGTTCCTGCTGACGCTGGGCGAATCAATGCTGATCATCGGGCTGCTGATTCCCGCGACTGCCTTGTTGCTGCTGACCGGCGGACTCATCGGCTCGGGCACGCTCGAACCCTGGAGCATTCTGATCTGGGGCGTGGCCGGCGCCATCGTCGGTGATGCCCTGTCATATTTCATCGGCCGCTGGCTCGGCCCAGGCGTGATGCGGCGCTGGCCGCTGTCCACGCAACGCAGCGCCGTGGCGCGCGCACGGCTGTTCTTTTCGCGGTATGGTTTCGCCTCTGTGCTGATGGGCCGGTTTCTGGGGCCTATTCGCTCGACCATCCCGACCGTGGCCGGCATCATGGGCATGAAGCATGGACGATTCCAGCTCGCCAATGTACTGTCCGCGCTCATCTGGCTGCCGGTGACGCTGGCACCAGGCTTTTTCGCTGCCCGCGGCCTGGCTGCTGCACGCGACAGCCAGCACGCCGGCCTGATCGCCGGCGCGGCAGCCTCGGTGCTGATCGGCGTCTGGCTGGTCGTGAGCCTGACGCGCAAGCGACGCCAACCCTCTGCCGCGCGCCCGCGCGCACCCCGATCCTGACGGAGCCCGCATGTCCATCTATGGTGAACCTAAGAACGGGGATTTTGCCCGCTACGTCGAAGAGCTCTCGCGCCGGGGCATCCCATCCCAGGGCCTGCAGGCCCTGCCGCCAGCGCTCGAGGAGCCCTTGCCGGGCCCCACGCGCGGACGACGCCAGAAAAAAGCCCGCCCGCCTGTCGCCACTCCTGCGGAGCCGGCCTCGATCGATCTATCCGACGACGACGGCTCCGCCGCCCCGCCCGCGACCCTCGCCAGCCAGGCGAGC
>JAEWJD010000159.1 GCA_023386765.1 Pseudomonadota bacterium
ACGGCACCCTTGTATTTTTCCAGGATGAAGCTGCGCACGCCCTCGCTGTGCAGGGCCTGCACCAGCTTCTTGATGGCCGGATCATTCTGCTTGTCGCTGCGCGTGACGACGATGTTGGCGTAGGGCGAATCGGCACCCTCGATGAACAGCGCATCGCGGGTCGGCACCAGGCCCGCCTCCAGAGCGTAGTTGGTGTTGATCAGGGCCAGATCCACATCATCAAGCGAGCGCGGCAGCATGGCGGCTTCCAGTTCGCGGAACTTGAGCTTCTTGGGGTTCTCGACGACATCGACCGGGGTGGCGACGATATTGGCCGGATCCTTCAGCTTGATCAGCCCCTGGTTCTGCAGCAGCAACAAGGCCCGCCCGCTGTTGGACGGGACATTGGGGATGGCCACCGATGCACCCGGCTTGAGGTCATCGAGCGACTTGATCTTCTTGGAATAGGCCCCGAACGGCTCGACGTGCACCAGCGCCACCGGCACCAGGTCGGTCTTGCGATCCTTGTTGAAGGTATCCAGGTAGGGCTTGTGCTGGAAGAAATTGGCGTCCAGCTGCTTGTCGGCCACCTGCAGGTTGGGTTGCACGTAATCGCTGAACACCTTGATGTCCAGCGTCACGCCGTCCTTGGCCAGAACCGGTTTGACCACCTCCAGGATTTCCGCGTGCGGCACCTGGGTGGCGGCGATGGTCAGCGTTTCGGCCTGCGCCGCTCCCAGCGTCAGGGCACTGCCCAGCAGCACAGTTTGGAGAATCTTGAACGTCATGTCACTTGCCTCTGGTATGGTGGTTGGCGCAGGCTGTCCGCAGGGCGAACGGCCTGACGTTGCAAAAACGCCCCCAATTTACTCGAAAGCCGGCGGGTTGTCGGGCATATCGTTATGGCGGCGGCGCAAGTTCCCGAGGTCTTGACTACAATCCGGGAAGTGCTTGCCGCCATGTCGATCCCGCCATGGGCGCAGGCATTTTTTCCATCTTTTTTTCGGGTACCCCCCTATCGCCATGAATGACACCCCCGACCCTGCTGCCGTAATGTCTCCCGCCGTCAAAGCGGCCGTACTCTCCGAAGCCTTGCCGTACATCCGACGATTTCATGGCAAGACCATCGTGGTGAAATACGGCGGCAATGCCATGACGGAAGAGCGATTGCAGCGCAGCTTCGCCCACGACGTGGTGCTTCTGAAGCTGGTCGGCCTGAACCCGGTGGTGGTGCATGGCGGCGGCCCGCAAATCGACGACGCGCTGCGCCGTATCGGCAAGCAAGGCACCTTCGTGCAGGGCATGCGCGTGACCGACGCCGAGACCATGGAAGTGGTCGAGTGGGTCCTGGGTGGCCAGGTGCAGCAGGACATCGTCATGATGATCAACGAAGCCGGTGGCAAGGCCGTCGGCCTGACGGGCAAGGACGGCATGCTGATCCAGGCCCGCAAGAAGCTGATGGCCAACAAGGAAAATCCGAACGAGCCGCTGGATATCGGCTACGTGGGTGACATCACCCGCGTGGAGCCGGCCGTGGTCAAGGCGCTGCAGGATGATCAGTTCATTCCGGTGATCTCGCCTATCGGCAATGGCGAAGACGGCCAGGCCTACAACATCAACGCCGACGTGGTCGCCGGCAAGATGGCCGAGGTGCTGGGCGCCGAGAAACTGCTCATGATGACCAACACCCCGGGTGTGCTCGACAAGAGCGGCAATCTGCTGCGCAGCCTGTCGGCGCAAACCATCGACGAACTGTTCGCCGACGGCACCATCTCGGGCGGCATGCTGCCGAAGATCTCCTCGGCCCTGGACGCCGCCAAGAATGGCGTGAACTCGGTGCACATCGTGGACGGCCGCGTGCCGCACTGCCTGCTGCTGGAGATCCTGACGGATCGCGGCGTGGGCACCATGATCAGCTCGCATTGATGCGGGCGCGCCGGCAGTTGAGCGGCCCGGCGACGCGGCCGCGCCGCTCGCCCGGCGCCCCTCCCAGCGCCGGACGGCTGTGGCTGTTCGACCTGGACAACACCCTGCATGACACCTCGTACGCCATCTTCCCGCGCATCGACGCGGGCATGACACAGGCCGTGGCCGAGGCCCTGGAGGTCGATGCCCCCACGGCCGACCGCCTGCGCACGCTTTACTGGAAGCGTTACGGCGCCACCGTGATCGGCCTGGTACGCCACCACGGCGTGGACCCGCACGCCTTTCTGCATCGCAGCCACGACTTCGACGTGGCCCCGCTGGTGCGGGCCGAAAAAGCCCTGGCCGACAAACTGCGCCGGCTGCCCGGACGCAAGGTGCTGTTGACCAACGCGCCGCTGCACTACGCGCGCGCCGTCCTGCGCCATCTCGGCATCCTGCATTGCTTCGATGCGCTGTGGGGCATCGAGCAGATGCGCCTGCACGGTGAGTTCCGACCCAAGCCCTCCCCGGCGCTGCTGCGCCACGTGCTCGCGCGCGAAGGCGTGCCGGCCTGGCGCGCCGTACTGGTCGAAGACACCCTGGACAACCTGCGCAGCGCGCGCCAGGTGGGCATGCGTACCGTGCATGTCTATCATCCCGGCACGCCGTTTTCGCGCGGCCATCGGCAACGCCCGGGCTACGTCGACTTGCGGGTAAACTGCGTCAGTGATCTGCTGCTGCGCCGCCGCCCGCTGCGCCGCTGACACCCATACCGTCCTGACCGCAGCCCAGCCATGGCGACCAAACCCGGCGAGAGAAAAACCCAGATCCTGCAGATGCTGGCAGAAATGCTAGAGCAGCCCCACGCCGCGCGCATCACGACCGCGGCCCTGGCGGCGCGTCTGCAGGTTTCGGAAGCCGCGCTCTATCGCCATTTCGCCAGCAAGGCCCAGATGTTCGAAGGGCTGATCGAGTTCATCGAAAGCACGCTGTTCACGCTGGTGAACCAGATCGCCGTGGCCGAACCCCTGGCCCTGCCCCAGGCCCGCAAGACCGTCTCGATGCTGCTGGCTTTCTCGGAACGCAACCGAGGCATCACGCGGGTGCTGACCGGCGATGCGCTGGTCACCGAAGACAACCGCCTGCAGGAACGCATCAATCACGTCAACGACCGCATCGAGGCTTCGCTCAAGCAATGCCTGCGCAATGCGGTGGCCGAAGGCACCCTGCCGGCCCAGACGGACATCGCTGCCTACGCCAGCCTGCTCACCCATCTGGTCATGGGGCGCTGGCTGCGCTATGCCCAAAGCGGCTGGCGCATTGCGCCCACGCTGCACCTGGATGAACAGCTTCGCCTGGTTCTACCCTGAAATTTCGGCCGAATATGCTTGCCCTTTCGGGCAACCGTTCAGGATAATCAGACCAACCCACAGCATCCAGCCAGCATTCGGGTCGGCTTGATCGCCCTCAATACGGGTTTTCATCTATTTCTTACACTTGTTTCTTCGTAGTCTGACTTAAGAACGGAGATGGATATGAGCGCGCAAGCCGCCTCCCCTACCTCGCAAGTCCCCAAGAAAAAAATCCCCATCGGCTTGGTCGCCGGCATTCTCGCCCTGATCGCGGTGCTGCTCATTCCCACACCGGACAGCCTGCCTATCGCCGGCCATCGGATGCTGGCCATCCTGGTCTTCGCCGTGGTGGTCTGGATCACCGAGGCCGTCTCCTACGAAGCCAGTGCCATCATGGTCACCACCTTGATGGCCTTTCTTTTGGGGACCGCACCCGCGGTCAAGAATCCCGAGGTACTGATCGGCACCTCAGCCGCCATCACCATGGCGTTGCAGGGCTTCGCCAATTCGGCGCTCGCGCTGGTGGCTGGCGCGCTATTCATCGCCGCGGCCATGACCTTCACCGGGCTGGACCGGCGCATCGCCCTGGTAACGCTGTCCAAGATCGGCACCAGCACGCGCCGCATCCTGATCGGCGCGATCGCGGTGACCATCGTGCTCAGTCTGGTGGTGCCCAGCGCCACGGCCCGCAGCGCCGCCGTGGTGCCCATCATGATGGGCGTGATCGCGGCCTTCGGCGTGGACAAACGCTCCAACATCGCCGCCGGCATCATGATCATCGTGGCCCAGGCCACCAGCATCTGGAACGTCGGCATCCAGACCGCCGCGGCCCAGAACCTGCTGACCGTCGGCTTCATGGAAAAGATGCTCGGCGAACGCGTGAGCTGGGCCGAGTGGCTGATCGCCGGGGTGCCCTGGTCGCTCATCATGTCGGCCGTGCTGATCGTGGTGGTGCTGAAGATGCTGCCGCCGGAAAGCAACGAAATCGCCGGCGGCAAGGAAGCGGTGGAACGTGAGCTGCGCGAACTGGGCCCCATGACCGGGCCGCAGAAACGCCTGATGGCCGTCTCCATCCTGCTGCTGCTGTGCTGGTCGACCGAGAAGGTGCTGCACAACTTCGACACCACCTCGACCACTTATTTCGGCCTGGTGCTGCTGCTGCTGCCGCGCTTTGGCGTGATGACCTGGAAAGACGTGCAAAGCCGTATCCCGTGGGGCACGGTGATCGTGTTCGGCGTGGGCATCAGCCTGGGCTCGGCGCTGCTCTCGACCCAGGCCGGCCAGTGGCTCGGCAACCAGGTGGTCACGCACACCGGCCTGGACCATGTCAGCCCCCTCATGATCTTCGGCATCCTGTCGGCCTTCCTGATCCTGATCCACCTCGGTTTCGCCAGCGCCACCGCATTGACCTCGGCCATGTTGCCGATCCTGATTTCGGTGCTCCAGACGCTGCCGGGCGACTTCAACCGCCTGGGCATGACCATGCTGCTGGGCTTCGTGGTCAGCTATGGCTTCATCCTGCCCATCAACGCGCCTCAGAACATGGTGTGCCTGGGCACGGAAACGTTTACCGCGCGGCAGTTCGCCAAGGTCGGCATCCTGATCACGATCATCGGTTTTGCGCTGATGATGGTGATGGGCATGACCTACTGGCGCTGGCTGGGCCTGCTGTAAGGAACGATGGGCATGCAAATCCGTATCGAAGACGCCCTGGCCTATGGCCAGGCCATCCTGAGCGCCCTGGACGTGCCGGCCGACATCGCCTTTGATGTGGCCGAGCATCTGGTGGAATCCGATCGCGTCGGCTACACCAGCCATGGCCTGTCCATTCTGCCCAACTATGCCCGCGTGCTGCGGGCCGGCAATCTGCGTGGCGACGGCCGCCTGCAACTGTTGACTGACAGCGGTTCGCTACTGGCTTTTGACGGCGACAACGGCTTTGGCCAGCACATCGGCAAGATGGCCATGAAGGCGGCCATCGCACGTTGCGAAGAAACCGGCTCGTGCATCCTGACGCTGCGCCGCAGCCATCACCTGGGTCGCATGGGCTATTACGGCGAGATGGCGGCCCATGCCGGCTTGATCCTGCTGGCCTTCACCAACGTGGTCAACCGCGAGCCGACGGTGGCGCCTTATGGCGGCGCGCGGGCCTGCATGACGACCAATCCGCTGTGCTTCGCCGGCCCGCTGCCGGGCGGGCGGCCGCCTTTCATCGTCGATATGGCGACCAGCTCGATCGCCGTCAACAAGGCACGCGTGCTGGCCACCAACGGTGAACCGGCGCCCGCCGGCTCCCTGATCGACGCCCAGGGCCTGCCGACCACCGATCCGGCGGCGCTGTTCACGGATCCGCCCGGAGCGCTGCTGCCTTTCGGCGGACACAAGGGCTATGCCCTGGGCCTGGTGGCGGAACTGCTGGCCGGCGTGCTCTCCGGCGGCGGCACCATCCAGCCGGAGCATCCACGCCAGGGAGTGGCGACCAACAACCTGTTCGCCGTGCTCTTCAATCCCCAGGTGGACTTCAACACCAGTTGGCGCACTCACGAAGTGGACGCCTTCATCGAGTATCTGCACGCCTGCCCGCCGCAACCCGGCGTGGACCGGGTGCAGTATCCGGGTGAGTATGAAGCGGCCAACCGTGCGCGCAATGCCACGGCCATCACGTTCGCACCCGCGATCTGGCAATCTCTGCAGACCTTGGGTGATGAGTTGGGCGTCGCCGCCCCGCAGGCCTGAACGACAGGCCGGGGCCATGCGGCCCCGGCACTAATCCTTGGCCGCCCGATGGCGGCTGATGCTCATCATGATACCGAAGGCCACCCCCATGGTGAGCAGGGCGGTGCCGCCATAGCTCATGAAGGGCAGGGGCACGCCGACCACCGGCAGGATGCCTGTCACCATCCCGACGTTCACGAAGACATAGATGAGCATCATCATGGCCATCGAGCCGGCCATGAGACGCCCGAACTGGGTCACGCTGCGCGCGGCAATGGCCAGCCCGCGCGCGATCAGCAAGGCATAGAGCACCAGCATCGCCACCCCGCCATAGAGCCCGAACTCTTCGGCATAGACCGCGAAAATGAAGTCGGTGGTGCGCTCGGGGATGAAGTCCAGGTGGGGCTGGGTGCCTTGCATGTAGCCCTTGCCGTACAACCCGCCCGAGCCCACCGCGATCATCGACTGGATGGTGTGAAAGCCCTTGCCCAGCGGATCCGAACTGGGATTGAGCAGCGTGCAGACGCGATGCTTCTGGTAGTTGTGCAGCACCACCCAGTCCACATCGGGCTCGCACAGCTGGTCTTCGTAGTAGATCAGGGTACCGATGGCCAGGACGCCGGCCACCACCGCCGGCACCAGCAGCTTGAAGGACAGGCCCGCGAAATAGATCACGAAGAAGCCGGCGCCGAACACCAGCAGGGCGGTGCCCAGATCGGGCTGCAGCACGATCAGGGCGAAAGGGCCCACCAGCATCAGGGCTGCCACCAGGAAGTCCCGGATACGCACCTCGCCCTCGTGGCGCTGGAAGTACCAGGCCAGCATCATGGGCACGGCGATCTTCATCATTTCCGAGGGCTGGATGCGCGTGAAGCC
>JAEWJD010000417.1 GCA_023386765.1 Pseudomonadota bacterium
CAACTGCCCGGGCCTGATCACGCCTGACGAAATCAAGATCGGCATCATGCCGGGCCATATTCACCGCAAGGGCCGCATCGGCGTGGTCAGCCGCTCCGGCACTCTGACCTACGAAGCTGTGGCCCAGGTGACCGAGCTCGGTCTGGGTCAGTCCAGCGCCGTCGGCATCGGTGGTGACCCCATCAATGGCCTGAAGCACGTTGACGTGCTCAAGCTCTTCAATGACGATCCCGATACCGATGCTGTCATCATGATCGGCGAAATCGGCGGTCCGGACGAAGTCGCCGCTGCCGAGTGGGCCAAGGACAACATGAAGAAGCCGGTGGTTGGCTTCATCGCGGGCGTGACCGCCCCTCCGGGGAAGCGCATGGGCCACGCCGGCGCGCTGATCTCCGGTGGCGCCGACACGGCCGACGCCAAGCTGGAAGTCATGGAAGCCTGCGGCATCAAGACCACGCGCAACCCCTCCGAAATGGGCAAGCTGCTGAAGTCGGTGCTGTAATCGACAGGCATCCCTGATGCACAAGAAACCCGCCCTCGTGGCGGGTTTTTTGTGCCCGTTCACGGCGTATCCAGAGCTGTCGTTGTCCGGGAAAACTAGAAAGTATGCGGACAGACGAACGAAACTATAATGAAAGAAGGAAAGGGGGGTTACCGTCGTTCCACGCATCGAAAAAAAGTCCGTCACGGCTCGCGCCCGAAAGAGACGGCAGGTGCGCATCCATCCAATATCACTTCAACACCTAGGGGATCATTCTAGGAAAGAGAGGCATGGAACTCAGTTCTGCTGCATTCTGGATCGCTTTGCTCCAGATTATTTGGGTCAACATCCTGCTGTCCGGCGACAATGCCGTCGTGATCGCGCTTGCTGCCCGTTCGCTACCCCCGCATCAACAGAAACAAGCCATCTTCGTGGGCTCGGCGGCGGCCATCATCATGCGTATCTTGCTGACCCTCGTGGCGGCAAAGCTGTTGTTGCTTCCCTGGCTGAAGCTGGTGGGGGCGTTGCTGCTGGTCTATATCGGCGTTACGTTGTTGATGCCCGAGGGTGAGGATGATGGCGCCGGCAAGGAAAACGGCGGCCTGTTCGCGGCTATCCGCACCATCATGATCGCGGATCTGGTGATGAGCCTGGACAACGTCGTGGCGGTCGCCGCGGCAGCGATGGGCGATACGACATTGCTGGTGCTGGGCCTGGCCATCAGCATTCCGCTGGTTATCTTCGGCAGTACACTGCTGCTCAAAGTCATCGAACGTTTCCCGATCATCGTCTGGGTGGGGGCCGCGCTGCTGGGCTTCATCGCGGGTGAACTGCTGGTGGGTGATCCGGCCTTGCAGGGGCAGGTCGAGCGTATCGATACCGCGCTGGGCGTTACACATCACCAATTCGGCCTGATGTGCGGAGTACTGGGTGCGATACTGGTGCTTGCCCTAGGAAAGTTTTTCAACAGCCGTCAGAAGGCTGACTGAAAGCTGAATTACAATCAGGGGTTGTGCCGCAACTTTCCCTTAGAAGGAAAGGGCGGCCGCCCTGGGCATCTCTCATGGGCGGCTTAGCGGTGGATTTGCTATCTATGCCTTTGGGAGTGACAAGTGCTTGAGTTTTTTCAGACCCTCAGCTGGGCTGCTGTCTTTCAGATCATCCTGATCGACATCCTGCTCGGTGGTGATAATGCGGTTGTGATCGCGCTGGCTTGCCGTAATCTGCCTGCCAAGCAGCGAATGCAAGGGATTCTCTGGGGCACGGCCGGCGCCATTATTCTGCGCGTGGTGCTGATTGCTTTCGCACTGACCCTGCTCAATATTCCGTTCCTCAAGATCGTCGGCGGCGCACTGCTGCTGTGGATCGGCATCAAGCTCATGGTGCCGGAAGACGACGGTCATGGAAACATCCAAGGTGGCGCGTCCATCATCGCGGCGATCAAGACGATCATCGTGGCTGACTTCGTCATGAGCCTGGATAATGTCATCGCGATTGCCGGCGCGGCGCAGAATGCCCACGCCGATCACCAGATCGGCCTGGTGGTCTTCGGCCTGGTGGTCAGTGTGCCCATCATCATCTGGGGCAGCACCCTGGTGCTCAAGCTGATCGACCGCTTCCCGCTGGTGGTCATGTTTGGCGCTGCGCTGCTGGGCTGGATTGCCGGTGGAATGCTGGTTACCGACGTGTTTGTCGTGAATCAAATTGGCGAACAGCCGCAGATGGTTAAAATTGCCGTGGAAGTCGCCGGTGCGCTGCTCGTCGTAGGCCTGGGCCGCTGGCTGGCAAGTCGCAAGAAAAAAGCCTCCAAGGAAATCTCTAATGAGTCTGCGTAAGACTAAGAACCAGCAACAATCCGAATCTGGCCTGAGCCTTCTTCAAGGCCTGTTCATCCTGGCGCTCATCGGCGTGGTGGCCACGGTCGCCGCGTCGGCCTTCCTGTGACGGCACACGTGCCGTTGCCGCAGCGCCTGGTAATTGCTACCCGCGCCAGCCGGCTTGCCCTGTGGCAGGCCGAGCATGTGCGTGACCGCCTGCGCACGCTGTATCCGGCGTGCGAAGTCGAACTCCTGACCTTGACCACCCGGGGCGATCAGATTCTCGATCGCACCCTCTCCAAGGTCGGGGGCAAGGGCCTGTTCGTCAAGGAGCTTGAGCATGCCCTGCTGGACGGCCGCGCCGATCTGGCGGTGCATTCGCTCAAGGATGTCCCCGTGGATATGCAAGCGCCTTTTGCGCTCAGCACCATCCTTGAGCGGGCGGATTGCCGTGATGCCTTCGTCTCCGGACGTTACGCGTCGCTGGATGATTTGCCCGCCGGTGCCGTCGTGGGTACCTCCAGCCTGCGCCGGGAGGCGCAGATTCGTGCTGCCCGTCCCGAACTCGTCGTCAAACCCTTGCGTGGCAACCTTGACACCCGCCTGGGCAAGCTCGATGCGGGTGACTACGATGCCGTGGTGCTGGCCGCTGCCGGCCTGCAACGCCTGGGCCTGACGGAGCGCATTCGCCAGTATCTCGAGCCGGCGCAGAGCCTGCCGGCTGCCGGGCAGGGTGCACTGGGCATCGAAATCCGCGATGATCGGCTCGACATGCAAGCCTGGCTGGCTCCGCTGGCCTGCGCTCATACGACGGCCTGCGTCAAAGCAGAGCGCGCCGTTTCGCGTACGCTCGGTGGCTCCTGTCAGGTGCCGCTGGCGGCTTTTGCTCAGCTTGAGGGCGAGCGGCTGCAGATCGACGCGCTGGTCGCCAGTCCGGATGGCAGGCGTGTGTTGCGTGCATCGCGCACGGGTTCCCCCGCCGATGCGGAACGCCTCGGTATCGAGGCGGCTCAGGAATTGCTGAGCGCTGGTGCCGACGCCATTCTGGCGGAATTGCTGCAAGATCAGCCGGCGGGTTGACCGCCAGGAGGGCTCCATGAGCGCTCTTGTCATTCTGACGCGTCCGGCCGGACGCAACGATGGGCTGGCCCACGCGCTGCGTGAGGCCGGCCGTTCGGTCTATGCCTGGCCGGCACTGCGTATCGATCCGGTCGAGGTCGCGCCGTCGGCGGTGCCCAGACCCGACGACTTTGACCTCGCGGTGTTCGTGTCCGGCAATGCCGCACGTCTGTACTTGCGCCAGGCCTTTCCCTCCGGAGGGCAATGGCCGGCCACTTGTGCTGCCGCGACGGTCGGTCCGGCCAGTGCCCAGGCGCTGCGGGATAGCGGATTTTTTGGCGCAGAAACAACACTTATCCATCCTGGCAGCCAGGCTGTCAACCACGACTCCGAAGCACTCTGGGAGTGCCTGATGGCACGGCCGATGCCGCGTCGAGTGCTCATCCTGAGAGGCACGCAGGGACGTAACTGGTTGGCCGACCGCCTGCGTGCGCATGGCGTCGAGGTGTCCATTCATGCTGTCTATGCGCGCCAACCCCAGGCCTGGAGTGCGCAGCAACTGGCTCAGGTGCGCCATTGGGCCGCCACCGGACAGCACCCCAACTGGTTGATGACCAGCGGTGAAAGCATCGATGCCATTGCCGCTCAGGCGGCCCGCGCTGGGGTGCTGGCGTGGATGCAGCAATGCCGTTACCTCATCACGCATCCGGTATTGCGGCAACGTCTGCAGCAGGCGTTGGGTGGCGAGGGTGCGGTCGCAATGGTAAAAGAGTGCTTGCCTGTTGATGAGGCGATTTTCGAGGCTTTAGTTGCAGGGTAATTGGTCGCCTCATGCCATCAACGAATACAATCGCGTCATGACAGACAACACTTCATCTCGTGCGCCGGACACTCCGGCCAGTGGTTCGGCCGAGCATGCTTTTGCGGCTGAAACCGCCAAGCCTGCCCGCAAGCGCGGTGGCTTGCCGGTAGCTTTCATCATTGTCCTGCTGATCGCGATCGGCCTGGGTGCGGCCCTGTGGGCGGCCCGACAGCAATCCGATACCGCCAACAGAGAGATCGCCAGTCGTCTGGACAAACTCAGCGCCGAACTGGTGCAGTCGCGCAGCGATGTCCGTGAGGCTTTGTCGCTCGCGCGTGCCCAGAGTGCTCAGGTAGCCGGGCTCGAGGCCAAGGTGCGCGAAGCGCAAAGCCAGTACAGCACCTTGCAACAGGCCATGGAAGACCTCAATGACGGCACCAGCGACCAGATGCTGGCCAATGATGTCGAGCGCCTGATCACCACGGCCAGCCAGCAGTTGCGTCTGGCCGGAAACGTCAATAACGCCATCGTTGCCCTCGAAAGCGCACATGCCCGGCTTGCGCGGGCCGATCGTCCGCGTTTTGCCGGTCTGCAGCAGTCGATCGAAGTCGACCTGGACCGCCTGCGCGCCGTACATACGGTGGACATTCCTGCGGTATCGGGGCGTATTGAACGCCTGATGGCCCTGGTCAGCCGGGCCCCCTTGCTGGTCCCCGATGCTGCCGCCCGCGGCACCGTGCCGATGCCTGCGGCCACCGAACCCTTGCCTGCTGCGCCCTCGGCTGTCGACGCGTTGCCGGCCGATGCCCCCTGGTGGGAGCGCTGGCGCACCGAGATCGGCTCGTGGCCGGGGCGTGCTGGGTCGGCGCTGGCCCACGAAATGGGCGATCTGATCCGCGTGCAGCGAGTGGACCAGCCGGCGGCGGTTCTGTTGTCCACCGATCAGGCTGCCGATCTGCGCTCGGTGCTGCGTCAGCGCCTGCTGGCCGTGCAACTGGCCATGCTCATGCGCCAGCCCACGGTCTGGAAGGGCGAGCTCGACAGTGTCGCTGACGTCCTGAATACCTATTTCGATCCCAACTCGGCTGAAACCCGGGCAGCACAGGCGCTGACGCGCGAGTTGCTGCAGACCGATATTGCCGTGCGCGTGCCCGACGTGGCGGACAGCTTGAATGGCATCGCTGCGCTGCGCGCCGCGGGCTTCAAGCCCGAAGAGCAGGACTGAGCCCATGCGTACCTGGTTCTGGACTCTGTTGCTGGCCTGCGTGGCCGTCGCCGTGGCGGTCATCCTGCGGGCCCATCCTGGCAATGTGCTGATCATGGTTGCGCCGTGGCGCGTCGAGTTGTCGCTGACGCTGGCCGTTTCCTTGCTGGTGGCGCTGTTTGTGGCCTTGTATGTCGGCTTGCGCCTGTTGGCCTGGCTGGTGGCGATTCCTGATCGTGTGCGGGCCTGGCGTGGACGCCGCGCTCAGGCGCGCGACCACGAGCTGCTCGAGCGCGGTTGGATCAGCCTGCTCGAAGGCCGTTATTCGCATGCCGAAAAAGACATGGTCAAGCTGCTTGACCAGACCCGGGTGCGTAATCGTCGCGTGCTGGCGGCCTTGTCGGCGGCGCGGGCCAAGCATGGCCTGGGCGAGTTCGATCGCCGAGACCAGATGCTCGACAGCGCGCGGGAAGCCGCGGGCGACGATGCCGGTCTGCAGGAGGCGACAGCCACGCTGGCTGCCGATATGCTGCTGGATCAGGGACAGCCGGCGCGGGCGCTCGATGTACTCGCCCCGCTGCAGGACGGCGGCGTGCGTCACCTGCACACCATGCGCCTGCAATTGCGTGCCGAGACGGCGCTGGGCCATCACGACAAGGTCTTTACCCTGGCGCGCGGCCTGCTGCGGCGCAATGCCTTGGACAAGGCCGAAGGCGAGCAGTTGATCGATCGCGCCGCCTCGGCGCGCCTGCGTGCGGGGATGGCCAATGATCAATGGCGCGCGGTCTGGAAAGACCTGAAGGCCGACGAGCGCGTGCTGCCGCATATTGCGCTGGCGGCGGCTGCCGCTTTCGAGGCCGCGGGCGAAGACAATGAAGCAGCACGGGTGCTGGAGTCGGCCATTGCGGCCAAGTTCAACCCGGTGCTGGTAGCCGCCTATGCGCGCTGTGAGCCGGGCCAGGTGGCACGCCGCCTGGCCAAGGCCGAGACCTGGGCTCAGCAGCGTCCTGCCGATGCCGAGATGCTTACCGCGCTTGGCCTGCTGTGTCTGAATGGCCAATTGTGGGGGCAGGCAGAACGCTACCTGCAACGCAGCGCTGCACGCCAGAATGACCCGCAGACGCATGCGCTGCTGGGCAGCCTCTATGATCGCCTCAATCGTCCTGCCGACGCGGCCAAGCATTGGCGCCTGGCCACGGCCGCACGCATTGCCTTGCCGATTCTGGCGCTGGATGCGGCGCTGCCGGCCGCGGATACGCAGGCCGATCCGCGTGGGCTGGATGCCGAGGGTGCCTTTGCCGACGGGGACGAGCCAGCGGTCTACGCCGCCATGGCTGGTGAATCCGCCGCCGCCGATGCGGCACTGGCCGAGGTGCTTGCACCGTCGGCCGTGGATTATGTGCTGGACCCCGATGCCCGCAGTCCGGGGCTGGATGCGCCGCCCCCCGTTGCCGACGTGCCGCCGCGTTCGGCGGTGGATATCGAAGAGTACTTCGACAGCGCACCCATTCCCGTCGAAGTCTATGAAGCGCCGGGCAGTGCGTATACGGCCTCATCTTCCGACGAGAGCGACGACGCCAAGGCTGGGCAGACGCCGCCGGCTCGCGGCAAGGTTTGATGATTCTTTTTGGTTTCTACTCAGCAAGGTTTCTATATGAGTTTTGATCGCATCCCCGCCGGCAAGAACCTGCCGGAAGATTTCAACGTCATCATCGAAATCCCGATGAATGCCGACCCGGTCAAGTACGAGGTCGACAAGGAAAGTGACGCGATTTTCGTGGATCGCTTCATGCTGACGGCCATGCACTATCCGTGCAACTACGGCTACATTCCGCAGACCCTGTCGGAAGATGGGGATCCCGCCGATGTGCTGGTGATCTCGCCGTTCCCCATCCAGGTCGGCGCCGTGGTGCGTTGCCGTGCCCTGGGCGTGCTCGAAATGGATGACGAATCGGGCGGCGACGCCAAGCTGCTGGCCGTGCCGGTCGAAAAGCTCTACCCCCCGTACCGCAACATCAAGTCGTACGAGGATCTGCCGGTCGAGGACGTGGCACGCATTCAGCACTTTTTCGAGCACTACAAAGATCTCGAAAAGGGCAAGTGGGTCAAGGTCAAGGGCTGGCAGGGTGTCGAGGCCGCGCACCAGGAAATCGTGCGCAGCGTCGAGCGCTACGCCAAGGAAGGCTGATTTTCTTGCGCTGCCCGTAGGGGGGGCGCATCCCGGACACGGCAGTCGCGGCCCCTGGTCGCCACTGCCGTGTTTCGTTTCCGTGCATGCTTTATGCGTGCCGGGGCACTACGGTGCGGGCTGAAAAATCGGGATACACTCGCGCATTGTTTGCCCTTTCCGCCGGCAGCGCCGGTAATGTATTCGACGAGGTTTTCGGTCATGGAATATGTCATCCCCCCCATGGAAACGGTCGCCCTGCCGGTGGCTGGCAGCAACGCTGCATTTCCTGTTCGTCGTGTGTATTGCGTCGGGCGCAATTACGCCGAGCATGCCAAGGAAATGGGTTTCACGGGGCGTGAAGATCCGTTCTTCTTCAACAAGCCGGCCGATGCCGTCACGGTGGTAGCCGATGGCGATACGGGTGTGCTGCCGTACCCGCCGCGTACTGCCAATCTGCATTATGAGATGGAGCTGGTGGTGGTGCTGAGCAAGGGGGGAAAGAACCTCACGGTTGAGCAGGCCGGTGACTGCGTCTGGGGCTATGCCCTGGGCCTGGACATGACGCGCCGCGACCTTCAGGGCGAGGCCAAGAAGCTGGGTCGCCCCTGGGAAGTGGGCAAAGGTTTTGACTTCTCCGCGCCGATGGGGCCGGTGCATCCGCGCAGCGTTGTCGGCACCCTTGAAAAAGGCGAGATCTGGCTGGATGTCAACGGCGAGCGCAAGCAAGCCAGCGATATCGACCAGATGATCTGGAATATTCCGGAAAGCCTGGCCTACCTGTCGACTCTGTTTGAACTGCAGCCTGGCGATATCGTCTTCACGGGCACTCCCGAAGGGGTGGGGGCCGTGGTGCAGGGCGATGAGATCGTGGGCGGTGTCGCGGGGTTGGGCGAACTGCGCGTGCGCATCGCTTGAGGCAGGAGCGTACTCATCATGCGTAACAAGCTAGTGCTGACGGCGTTTGTCGTGTTCGGCCTGGTGCTGCAGGGCTGTAATACGGTGGCTGGCATGGGCAAGGACGTATCTCATGCCGGCAACGCGATTACCCAGGCAGCCGAGCGCTGATGTCCAGGCAGCAGGCAACGCCTGGGCCCTCACCGATGACCGTGTTCATGCTGCCTGCCGATATCGCCGCCTGGCTTGACGCCCAGGCCGAGGCCCTGGATCGGGGTGAGAGCGGCGGGCTGCCCGTGTTGGCTCGGTTGGCCGAGGCACAGGTCTTCGGGCTGGGCGTTGAGCCACAATGGGGTGGTACACCAGGGACAGATATCGGCCATGCGATCGAGGCGATCGCTGCCCTGGCACGCCATTCCCTGACGGCCGGTTTCCTCGCCTGGGGACAGCGCGTTGTGATCGAGACCCTGCTGCGCAGTGGCAACGTGCCGCTGGCCCGTCGTTGGGTGCCGGATCTGCTGGCCGCCAGGTTGGCAGGCGCTTCGGGGCTGTCCAATGTCATCAAGTCGCTGGGTGGCTTTGATCGCCTGCGCATCCAGGCCCGTGAAGACGCCGCCGGCTGGCAGCTCAATGGCCGCATCGACTGGATCACCAATGCCCAGCCGGAGGCCTTTGTGGCGACGGCAGCTACCGCTTTGCCACAGGGGGGCGTGGCCCTTGTCGCCTTGCATCATGGCTTGTCCGGCCTGCGGCGCTCGGAGGATCTGCCGTTGTTGGGCCTGCGTGGCAGCGCGACCGCCCAGATCGATCTGCAGGATGTCCGCATCACAGGGGAGCAGGTGCTGCAAGCGGATGCACGGCAGATCCTGCCCGGCCTGCGCCCGCGATTGGTCGGCCTGCAGTGTGGCTTGTCGTTGGGGCTGGCACGAGCCGCACTCGATGTGGCGCAGAGTGCGGGGCTGGCGGGCAAAGGCCTGCAGGCCTTTGGCGACCATCTGGCTGAGCGTCTGGATGGCAGCGCATCCGCGCTGATCGATGGGGTGCGGCAAGAGGTATTTGTCTCTCATCCTGCCGCGCTGTTTCGTCTGCGGATCACCCTGGCCGAGATCGCTCAGCAGGCGGTCGAACTCGAATTGCAGGCTACGGGCGGTGCCGCCTACCTGACGGCACCACAAGGGGGCGGGTTTGCGCGCCGTTGGCGCGAAGCGGCTTTCCTGCCTATCGTCACGCCCAGCCTGGTCCAGCTCCGTGCGGAGCTGGCCAAACTTGAGGCGGCAGGGCAGGGCTAGGGGGCTAGCCTTGAGGCGGTTTGTCCGAGCCGGTCGGGCAAACCCCCTCGATTGCGCATTTAAGCGCATCCTCAACGGTATCCAGCAGCACGAACTCCAGCTTCTCGCGCGCGTGCGCCGGCACGTCCTCCAGGTCTCGGGCATTGCGCCTGGGCAGCATCACGATGCGGATTCCTGCCCTGAGTGCAGCCAGGGTCTTCTCCTTTACGCCGCCGATCGGCAACACCATGCCGCGCAGGCTGATTTCTCCTGTCATGGCCACGGCGGGGCTGACCGCTTTGTCGCTCAGCAATGAAATCAGGGCCACGAACATGGCAACCCCGGCGCTGGGCCCGTCCTTGGGGGTGGCGCCGGCCGGCACGTGGATGTGGATATCCTGCTTCTCCAGGGAGTCGCCCAGCCAGGTCTTGGCCAGCGTGAGGGCGGTCTGGGCCGACTCTTTCATGACGTCACCCAATTGGCCGGTCAGGATCAGCCGGCCGCTGCCGGGCGTCTTGCTGGCCTCGATGAACAGGATGTCGCCGCCCACCGGCGTCCACGCCAGGCCGGTCGCCACGCCGGGTACGCTGGTGCGTTGTGCAACCTCGTTCTCGAAACGCGGCGGCCCAAGAATGGCGGCGAGATCGGCGCTATCGATATGCACTTGCTCGCTGCGTGCTTCGGCGATCTGCATGGCGGCATGCCGAAATACCGCACCGATCTCGCGCTCAAGGTTGCGCACGCCCGCTTCGCGGGTGTAGTCGGCCACGATGGTGGCCAGCGCCGCGTCGGTGATGTCGGCCTGCGTTTCGCCCAGGCCGTTGGCCTCGCGCTGACGCTGTACGAGGTAACGCCGCGCGATCTGGATCTTCTCTTCCTCGGTGTAGCCGGGCAGCGCAATGACCTCCATCCGGTCGCGCAGCGGCCCGGGGATGGTGTCCAGCGCATTGGCCGTGCAGATGAACATGATGTTGGACAGATCGAAATCCAGGGCCAGGTAGTTGTCGCGGAATTTCTGGTTCTGTTCAGGATCCAGCACTTCGAGCAGCGCGCTGCCCGGATCTCCATGGAACCCGCCCGCCCCCAGTTTGTCGATCTCGTCGAGCATCAGCACCAGATTGTTCGTGCCGGCCCGTTTGATGGCCTGGATGATGTTGCCGGGCAGGGCCCCGAGATAGGTGCGGCGATGGCCGCGGATCTCGGCTTCGTCGTGCACTCCGCCCAGCGCCACACGCTGGAAGGCACGGCCGGTGGCGCGTGCAATGGATTGGCCCAGCGAGGTCTTGCCGACGCCGGGCGGGCCGACGAAACACAGGATGGGGCTGCGTCCCAGCGGATTGAGCTTGCGCACGGCCAGGTATTCGAGGATGCGGCGTTTGACCTTTTCCAGACCGTAGTGATCTTCGTCGAGGATGGCGCGAGCTTGTGTCAGGTCGATGGATGATGGCGATTGCACGCGCCAGGGCAGTTCGGTCAGCCATTCGAGATAGGTGCGCAGCATTGCGCTCTCGCTGCTGTTCTCGCCCATGCGCTGCAGGCGGGAAAACTCCTTGCGGGCATGGCGTGCCGCCTCTTCGGGCATGCCGGCCTCATCGATGGCGGATTTGAGTTGCTCCAGTTCGGCGGCAGTATCTTCGCTGTCACCCAGTTCGCGCTGGATCTGGCGCAGTTGCTCACGCAGCACGGTTTCACGTTGTTTTTCATCAAACTGCGCCCGCGTGCGCTCGCCGATTTCCTTGGACAGGCGCAGCACTTCCAGGCGCTCCCCGAGCAGGGCGATCACTTTGTCCAGGCGGGGAGCCAGATCGACCGTCTCCAGTATGGCCTGCTTGGCATCCGGCTTGATGTCGACCAGGTTGGTCACCATGTCGGCCAGCAGGCCGGCCGAATCGATGCTCTGGATAACCGGCCCGAGTTCGGTGGGGACATTGGGCAACAGTTCGATGGCCGAAAGCGCCTGCTGCTTGAGTTGCAGCAAGCGGGCCTCGATTTCGCTGTCGCCGCTGTCGGCCGCCTCGAGGAGTTCGATGCGTGCCACCAGAAACGGCCAGCCATCGAGAAACTCCAGCACCCGGAAGCGGCTCTGTCCCTGGACGAGCAAATGGTGTGCGCCGTCCTGACCGGTCATGTAGCGGGCGATGGGTCCCAGCGTACCGATCTGATGCAGATCGGCCGCAGCGACCACATCCTGCTGAGGGTCGCGTTGCAACAGGAAGCCCACCGGCTGTTCCGTCTTGACCGCCTGCTGGGCTGCCGCCACAGAGATCTGGCGGCGAACCGTCACTGGCGTCAGGACGCCGGGGAAAAGCACGACGTCACGCAAGGGAATGAGGATGCGGGCATCGTCGGGCAGCGCTCGCAGTTCGGTCATGGTGTTTCCCTCAGTTTGTTCAAGGTCAGGATCAGGCAGCCATCGGCCAGGCGTGGCTCGTCGGGTTCCAGCGTGTGCAAGGGCAGGCGGATGCGGCGGCGGAACTGGCCGTAGGGGATCTCCAGGCGATGGATGTGGGCGTCATAGCCTGCGGGGATCGGGCGCACGCCGCTGACGGTGATGCCGTCCGGATCGAAATTCACGACCACCTGATCGGCGCATACACCGGGCAATGCCACGATGACCAGCAGCCGGCTGGGCGATTCGATGATGTCGACCGGGGGTTCCCAGGCATGGGAGGAGGCCTGTGCGGATTGCAGCATCTGGCGCTGCATGCGTTCCGCCTGGTGGAGCAGGGCCAGCGCATCGCCCCAGATCCACGATGAAAAATCGCGGGATTTCATTGGACTCGAGACCTCTTGACAGGGTTCAAGCAAATGGCCGGACTGATGCCTGCAAGGCGCCGGACGCTGGTTTCAATATAACTCAGCCATTTCCG
>JAEWJD010000419.1 GCA_023386765.1 Pseudomonadota bacterium
GATCAGTTCTCGGTCTACACCCAGGAGCGCGGCGCGCGCGCGACGCGGCGCTGACAGCGCCTTGCCGGCGCCGGCGGCCATCGGCAGGCAGTGTGGCGGATGCCGCATAATGGGCAGGCGCTGCCGATGGCGCCTCTGTCCCGTTGTCTGTCTCTCTTTGGAAGGCTTGCATGTCTACCTCCGTTAAGGATGCGTCGTCTGCGCTGGTCGGGCCCAATGCCTGGCTCAAGGAACTGACGCGCCTGAAACCGGCCCGCTGGCACTGGGGGCGTTCGATCCGTGCCGCGCTCGCCATGGGCATTCCGCTGAGCGTCGGCGTCTGGATGGGCGACATGGCCAGCGTGCTGTTCGTTGCCATGGGGGCCATGCTGCAGGGCATGGGTGAGCGCGATGCGCCGTATCCGGCGCTTTTCAAGAAGGCGCTCATCTCGGCACCGCTGGGTGCGTTGGCTTTTCTGCTGGGCTACCTGAACGGCGTGCCCTGGGGGGTGATCGTGCTCGTGATGGCGGGCGTGGCCTTTGTGGCGGCCATTCTCAGCAGCTATGCCGCGCCCCTGTCCGTGGGCTGCCTGCAATTGCTGGCCATGGGGGCGGTGCTGATCGGCAACCCGGAGCTGGCGCCTTACTGGCCGACGGCACTCAAGTTGCTGCTGGGGTCCGCGCTCTACATGGTCCTGTTGGGGCTGGAGGCGCTGTTTTTCAGTTACCGGCCGGAGCGCCAGATGGTGTCGGCGCTGCTGTCGGCCTTGGCCGCGCTGGCGCAGGCGCGCGCGCAGCGCGGCGCGGACAGCGGCCAGGCGCGCCAGAATGTCACGGATCAGCTGGCTGCGCTGTATGGCCTGCTGCTGCAGCGGCGCTCGCATGCCTTGGGGGTGACGGCACACCTGAACCGTGCAGCGGCCTTGCTGCAGCGCGCCGATGCGCTGTTTGCCCAAGTGATGTCCTGTGCCGATAGCGCCGAGCTGCTGCAGGCGGGCGCCGATCTGCGCGCCCTGGCGCAGGCCTATGACGCCCAGGCGCGTGATCCGGCTGCGCTGGCCACCGCGCCCGGGCAGCCCCTGAGCGCGGCGATTGCTGCGCTGGGCCAGGCGCTCTGGGGCCGCAGCGTGGAGGAAGCGATGCCGCGCGACGAGGCCGCCGGCCCGCGCGAAAGCCGCCTGGCCCTGCTGCGCGACAAGCTCACGCGTGGCCGCCAGGTCATGCAGCCCGCGCTGGCGCTGGCGCTGTGCACCGGGATCGCCTACTCGTTCTACTGGATCGACGACAAAAGCCATTGGTATTGGGTGCCCATGACGGTCTGCATCGTCATGAAGCCCGACATGGGCTCGATCTTCGCGCGTGCCGTGCTGCGTTGCGTGGGGACCGGCGCGGGCGTGCTGGTCGGCGCGCTCATCATGGCCTGGCTGCCGACCGGCTATCTGTTCGTGCTGGCCATGGTGGCCATCGCCGTCGTCATGCCCTGGCTGTCGCAGCGCTCCTATGCCTTGCTGGCCTTCAGCCTGACGCCGCTGGTGCTGGTGCTGATCGACTCGGTCAGCCCGGAAACCCGGGGTACGAACTATGCCGTGCTGCGGCTGGTCGACACCTTGCTGGGGGCGGCGATCGTGCTGGTCTTCGGCTACCTGATCTGGCCGCGCGGCCCGGACCGCCAGATGGAGCCGGCCTTTCTGGTGGCGCGTCAGCAGATTGCGCGTTATCTGCGCGTCTCGGTGGCGGGCAAGGGTGACGTGCAGCAGATCCGCCTGTGCCGCCGTCAGGCCTATGGCGCACTGTCAGACATGCGCCTGCAGTTGCAGCAGGCTTTGGGCGATCCTCCGCCGGCTGGCCGGGAAGCGGCCGCCTGGTTCCCGATGATCACTGGCGCGGAACGCATCTGCGATGCCATCACGGCCTATTCCTCGCAGCTGTATCCGGCCCCTGCGCCCGAGGATGCCCGGCGCCTGGAGCAACTGGCCGAATTGCTGGAAGCGGGGCTGGACGCGCCGCAGTGGCAGCACATCGGCGCCGATCTGGCGGCGACCTCGCCGCAGGCGCGGCTGGTCAACGCCATCCAGGGAGAGCTGCGCCAGGCCCGCAAGATGCTGGGCGCGACCAGCGCGCCGCAGGCGGCATGATGATGGCAGCCTTGCCGGCAGATCGCCCGGCAAGGCTGCGACAGCGGGTTGGCCCAGACAGAAAACGCGCGCAAAGAGAAACCGCGCGTACAAAGCAAAAGCCCCGCCGTATTTTCATACGAACGGGGCACATTGCCTGAATCTTTTTGGTGGCCCGGGGCGGAATCGAACCACCGACACAAGGATTTTCAATCCTCTGCTCTACCGACTGAGCTACCGGGCCAACGAAGAACGTAACTATACAACAAAAAAACGGCTTGTGCGAGGCTTCGGCCACTTTTTTTCGCCACCCGTCCTTTTGTGGCAGCGGGCCTGGGAGCAGGGTGCAAGACTGCCTTGCGGGGTTGACACGAAGCAACGCTTGTGGGGCGGGATGTGGGGATAACGGGGGTGGGGGGGTATAATGGCGTGTTGCTGCGGACGTCGCCGCGCTTGCGCTCCTTGCCTTTTCAATGTCAGTCGCCGTTCTTGCCTTCGGTCTGAACCACACTTCCGCGCCGGTTTCGGTGCGCGAACGCGTGTCCATGCCCGTCGATCTGGTGCAGCCGGCACTGTCCGGGTTGCGCTCGGCGTTCGGCGGCGCGGTGCGCGAGGCCGCCATTCTGTCGACCTGTAATCGCACCGAGATCTACTGCGCCGCCGACGTCAACGTGGTGGAGCAATTGCCCGCCTGGCTGGCCGACCATCACCGCATGGAAGCCGGCAGCCTGCATCCTCATCTGTATCGCCTGCGCCAGGACGAGGCGGTTCGTCATGCCTTTCGCGTGGCCAGCGGGCTTGATTCGATGGTGCTGGGCGAACCGCAGATCCTCGGCCAGATGAAGACCGCCGTGCGTGCCGCCGAAGAGGCCGGCTCGCTGGGCACCCTCTTGCACCAGCTCTTTCAGCGCACCTTCTCGGTGGCCAAGGAAGTCCGTTCGCAGACGGCCATCGGTGCGCATTCGGTATCCATGGCGGCGGCAGCCGTGCGCTTGGCCGAGCGCGTGTTCGGCAATCTCGAACAGGCCAGCACGCTGTTCATCGGCGCGGGCGAAATGATCGAGCTGTGCGCGACGCACTTCGCTGCCCAGCACCCGCGCTCCATGGTGGTGGCCAACCGCACCGTCGAGCGCGCCGAAACGCTGGCCGGTCGCTTCTCGGCCGGCACCATGAAGCTGGCCGACCTCACGGAACGCCTGTCCGAGTTCGACGTGGTGGTGTCCTGTACGGCCAGCTCCCTGCCCATTCTGGGCCTGGGCATGGTCGAGCGTGCCACCCGCCAGCGGCGCCATCGCCCGATGGTCATGATCGACCTGGCCGTGCCGCGCGACATCGAGCCCGAAGTCGGCCGTCTCGATGACATCTATCTGTATTCGGTCGATGACCTGGGCCGTCTGGTGCAATCGGGCACCGATGCGCGCCGCGCCGCCGTGGTGCAGGCCGAGGCCATCATCGACACCCGCGTCCAGGGCTTCATGCACTGGATGCAATCGCGTGAAGTGGTGCCCGTCATCCGCAACCTGCACCAGGCTGCCGAAGACGTGCGCGCCGCCGAGCTGGAGCGTGCCCGGCGCATGCTGGCCCGGGGCGATGCGCCCGAGGCCGTGCTGGAGCAGCTGGCCCACGGCCTGACCCAGAAGTACCTGCATGGCCCGCTGGCCGCGCTCAATCGCAGCGCCGGCGAAGAGCGCAAGCAGTTGCTGTCCTGGATGCCGCGCCTGTTCCCCGGCCGCGACTCGCGCCGTTAGCGACCCCGTCTGGCCGCCGCCTGCCCCCGGCAGGCCTGCCGCGTGGCGCGCGGCGTAACCTTTCCCTCCTCATTTTTTAGCGTCTTCCCATGAAATCCTCCATGCGCAGCCGGCTGGAACAGCTGGCGCACCGCCTGATCGAAGTTGATGCCCTGTTGGCCGAGCCCGACACCGCCTCCGACATGGATCGCTTTCGCAAGCTTTCGCGCGAGCGCGCCGAGCTGGAGCCGGTCGTGGTGGCTTTCAACGGTTTTCAGGCCAGCGAGTCGGATTTGGCCACGGCCCAGGAGATGCTGGCCGATCCCGAAATGCGGGACATGGCCGAAGAAGAAATCGAGACCGCTCGCGAGCGTCTGCAGGCCCTGGAAGCCGAGCTGCAGGTGCTGCTGCTGCCGCGCGACCCCGATGACGGGCGCAGCGTATTCCTGGAAATCCGCGCCGGCACCGGGGGCGACGAGAGCGCCTTGTTCTCGGGCGATCTGCTGCGTATGTACAGCCGCTATGCCGAGGGGCAGGGCTGGCGGGTCGAAATCATGTCGGAAAGCGAATCCGAGCTGGGCGGCTACAAGGAAGTGATCGCCCGCATCGATGGCGATGGCGCCTACGGACGCCTGAAGTTCGAGTCGGGGGCGCACCGCGTGCAGCGCGTGCCCGCCACCGAGGCGCAAGGGCGCA
>JAEWJD010000009.1 GCA_023386765.1 Pseudomonadota bacterium
CCGCAGCCGAGGCCTTTGGCGTGACGCCCGACATCATCACCCTGGCCAAGGGCGTGAGCAACGCGGCGGTGCCGGCCGGCGCCGTGGCGGTACGCCGCGAGATCTACGACAGCGTCGTCGACGGCGTCCAGGGCGGCATCGAGTTCTTCCATGGCTACACCTACTCGGCCCACCCGCTGGCAGCCGTCGCCATCCAGGCGACGCTGGACATCTACCGCCGCGACCGGCTGTTCGAGCGCGCACAGGCGCTGGCCCCGGCCTTCGGCCAGGCCGCCCACAGCCTGCGCCAGGCGCGGCACGTGATCGACATCCGCAACATCGGCCTGGTGGCCGGCATCGAGCTGGCGCCACGCGCTGGCGCCCCCGGTGCGCGTGCCGGGCAGGTCTTCCAGCGCTGCTTCGAACAGGGTTTGATGGTTCGCTATACCGGCGATACCATCGCCGTGTCGCCGCCGCTCATCATCGATGAAGCGCAGATCGGCCAGATCTTCGAGACCATCGGCCAGGTGCTCAAAGAGATCGACTGAACCGCCGGGGCCGCCTGGCCCCGCCCCTTTTCCCGCCCGCGTCCGCCGCGGGCCCTGCCTGCCTTTGCCCCCCTCATGAATACCCTGCACCACTACGTCAACGGCCAGCCCTTCGCAGGACGCTCCGGCCGCTACACCGAAGGCTACAACCCCGCCACCGGCGAAGTCATCAACCGCATCGCCCTGGCCAGCGCCGAGGATGTCGAGACGGCCGTGGCCGCCGCCAGCGCCGCTTTTGACGCCTGGTCGGAAACCCCGGCACTCAAGCGCGCGCGCATCCTCTTTAATTTCAAGGCCCTGCTGGATCGTCACCAGGACGAACTGGCCGCGCTCATCACGCGCGAGCACGGCAAGGTGTTTTCGGACGCCAAGGGTGAAGTCACGCGCGGCATCGAGGTGGTCGAGTTCGCCTGCGGCATCCCGCAGCTGCTCAAGGGTCAGTACAGCGACCAGATCGGAGGTGGCATCGACAATTGGAGCCTGCGCCAGCCGCTGGGCGTGGTGGCCGGCGTCACGCCGTTCAACTTCCCGATGATGGTGCCCTGCTGGATGTTCCCGGTGGCCCTGGCCTGCGGCAACACCTTCGTGCTCAAGCCCTCCGAGCGCGACCCTTCGGTGTCGCTGCGTCTGGCCGAGCTGCTCAAGGAGGCCGGCCTGCCCGATGGCGTCTTCAACGTGGTCCAGGGCGACAAGGTCGCCGTGGACGCGCTCATCGCGCACCCCGAGGTGCAGGCGCTGTCCTTCGTGGGATCGACCCCGATCGCCGAATACATCTATGCCGAAGGCACCCGCCGCGGCAAACGCGTGCAGGCGCTGGGCGGCGCCAAGAACCACCTGGTCGTCATGCCCGATGCGGACCTGGATCAGGTCACCGATGCGCTGATGGGAGCGGCCTATGGGTCGGCCGGCGAACGCTGCATGGCGATTTCGGTCGCCGTGGCCGTGGGTGACGTGGCCGACCAGGTGATCGAGCGCCTCAAGCCCCGTGTGGCCGCGCTGGTGGTCAAGGACGGCATGCAGGCCGACGCCGAGATGGGGCCGCTGGTTACCGCCCAGCATCGCAAGAAAGTGCTGGGCTATATCGAAGACGGCATCGCCGCCGGCGCCACCCTGGTGGCCGACGGACGCGGCCTGAAAGTCCCCGGGCATGACAACGGCTTTTTCCTGGGCGGCACCCTGTTCGACCACGTCACGCCGCAGATGAACATCTACCGCGAAGAGATCTTCGGTCCGGTGCTGTGCGTGCTGCGGGTGCCGGACTTCGCCGCCGCCGTCGAGCTCATCAACCGCCACGAGTTCGCCAACGGCGTGTCCTGCTTCACCTCTGATGGCGGCATTGCGCGCGCCTTCGCACGCCAGATCAAGGTCGGCATGGTCGGCATCAATGTGCCCATTCCGGTACCGATGGCCTGGCACTCTTTCGGCGGCTGGAAACGCTCGCTGTTCGGCGATCATCACGCCTACGGCGAGGAAGGCGTGCGTTTCTATTCGCGCTACAAGAGCGTGATGCAACGCTGGCCCGACAGCATCGGCAAGGGCGCCGAGTTCACCATGCCAGTGGCGAAGTAAGCCACCGTGCCAGGCGGTCCGGCGAGGAGGCCCGGCCGGACGAAGGTGTAATATCTGATTACGGCTGCCCACGGCAGCCGTAATCGCGTCCGCCTGGCCTCGTTATACTCGCCACGCATCGGAATGAAGGCGCAGTGCGTACCTGCGCCAATCACTCAGGAAACAACACATGAAGAAAAGCGTAGCGATCACTGCCGGAGTGATCATTGTGGGAGCGGCCGCCTGGTTGGGCGGCACCTGGTACACCGGGCAACGTCTCGCCGAGGAAAGTACCGTCCGTCTGGAGCGTCTGAACGCCGAACTGGCACGCGCCTTCCCCGACCTGCAGCTGCGCTTCGATGAGCTGTCGGCCGAGCGCGGCTTTTTCTCTACGCATGCCCGCTACGCCCTGACCGGCAAGGCGACCTCGGGCCGCAACGCCAAGGACGAGGCGCTCGAATTCGACGCCCGCATCGACCACGGCCCGCTGCCGCTGGGCGCACTGGCACGTGGCCACTTCCTGCCCAGCATGGCTTTCGTGCAGACAGAGATGGTGCCTACGCCGACCAGCCAGCCGGCCTTTGACGCGGCCCAGGGCAAGAACCCCCTGTCCGGCAACGTCGTGCTGCATTACGGCGGCGACGCCACGGTGCAGGCGGAAGTACCGGCCATGAAATACCCCGAAGAACGTGCCGAATTCGGCGGTGCGCGCTTTGACGGCAAGATTCTCAAGCGCTTCGAAGGCGTACAGGGCGAACTGGTCACCGAACCCCTGAGCGTGATCGCCAGCAAGACGGACGATGCCGCCGATACCCATATCGAACTGGGCAAGATCACCATGACGGTCGACAGCCGCGAGGGCCCCTCCGGCCTGCAGCTGGGCACCGGCAGCCTGAAGCTGGCGAGCATGACGGTCCAGCGTGAGAACGACAGCACCGTGCAGGTGAAGGACTTCGTCTACCACGGCGTGAACAAGGAAAGCGACGGCCTGCTCAATGGCGAGCTGGGCTATACCGCGGCGTCGATCCTCGTAGATGGTGCCGATCTGGGCAGCCAGCAGGTCACCTTCAAGTATGCACGCGTGAACGCCGCCAAGTTCAAGACCGCGATGGACCTGTCCGCCAAGCTGACCGAACAGAACCAGCGCGACGGTCGCACGACCGATGGCCTGACCGCCGAGCAAAGCCGCCAATTGGCCGCGCTGGGCATGGAGATGCTGGCCGATACCCCCACGCTGGCGCTGGATCCGGTCATCTGGAAAAACGACAAGGGCAGCAGCCAGTTGAATCTTTCTGTGACGCTGGTCGCCCCGCAAAACCCGCAAGCCACCGGCCTGGACCTGGTACGCCAGATCATGCAGCCGCTGGATGCCAAGCTGGTGCTGTCCAAGCCCATGATGACGGCGCTGGGTACGAACGTGCTCCAAAGCCAGGGCTTGAGCCCGGAACAGGCCGCGCAACAGGTTAGCCGTCAGATCAACACCATGGCGGGGATGGCGCAGATGCTCAACCTGGCCAAGCCTCAAGGCGAGGACCTCGTCACCTCGCTGCTCATCAAGAATGGCGCGCTGACGCTCAACGGCAACGAACTGCCGCTGGACGCCCTGCAAGGCATGCTGCCGCATTGATGCCGTGCTGGCCCCGCGACGGGGCCGGCTGGGCGCGGCACGATCGGGGTTAGCATTTTGATACGGCTGGTAACGGCCGTCGCAAACCCTGACTTCTGCCCTCGCTATACTCGCCGCGCATCGGAATGAATGCGCAACGTTGCTGCCTGCGCGAATCACTCAGGAAACAAAACATGAAAAAAAGCGTCGCGATCACCACTGGGGTGGTCATTGTGGGAGCGGGAGCCTGGCTGGGTGCCACCTGGTATACCGGCCAACGCATTGAACAACAAAGCCAGCAATACCTGGCCCAGGCCAACGAGCAGCTCGCCCGCGCCATTCCCGGCTTCCAGTTGCGTCTGGAGCAGGAAAGCTACGAGCGCGGCTTCTTCAGCAGCAAATCACGCTACACGCTGGTGTTCGGCAAGAAGGGCGAGGACGAAGAGCAGATCCGCGTGTCGTTCAAGAACGACATCGGCCACGGGCCCTTCCCTGGCGGCGCCATCTCGCGCGGCTACCTGATGCCCAAGCTGGCCTATGTGCACTCCGAACTGGAAAGCAGCGAGCTGCTCAAGCCGCTGTTCGAGATGTCGCAAGGCAAGGCGCCGCTCTGGAGCGACGCCATCATCAGCTATGACGGCCAGGCCAATACCGAGGGCGGTATCGCGCCCTTGAGCTACAAAAACGACGATGCTTCGTTCACGTTCAGTGGCGCCACCCTGGATTCTGTCTATGACCACCGCAAGCAGGCCGTCAAGGGCAGCCTGACCGCCAAGGAACTGCTGGTTCAGGACGCCGACCAGGAATCGCCGGTGAACCTGCGCATGGCCGGCATGGACGTCAAGCTGGATAACCGCATGGGCAAGTTCGGTCTGTCCGTGGGGACGACCAGCATGCAGATCAAGTCGATCGAAGTCAGCGACCGTGAAAACGACCGCTTCGTGAAGCTGGACAACCTGGGCTACAGCGTGGCCGTGTCCGAAGATGACACCATGGTCAACGCCCTGGCGACCTATAGCCTGGACAAACTGCGCGTGGCCGAAGACGACTTCGGCAGCGGCGAGATTGCCATTTCGGTCAAGCGCGTGGACGGCCCGGCCCTCAAGGCCCTGACCGAAACCTACCAGCAACTGATGCGCCAGGCCCTGGGCGGCGAGTCCAGCAACGGCATGCAGCCGGCCGACATCGAAGCCGTGCTGGCCAATGGCGAGAAAGTGCTGGCGGGCAATCCCGTCATTGCCATCGAAAAGCTGGTGTGGCGCAACGCGGCCGGCGACAGCCTGTTGAAGGCCGACGTGGAGTTCACCAAGCCGCTCAACGAAGACGGCAAGGCCATCTCCCTGCTCGAAGATCACAAGCAGTTCGCCATCAAGGCCATCAAGCGTATCAACGCCGATCTGCGTCTGTCCAAGCCCATGGTGGCGGCAATGGCCGAACAGGTGCTGCGCCTGCGCGGCATGCCGGCCGAGCAGGCCAAGCAGGAAGCCGACGAACAGGTCCAGACCATGTCCGGCCTGGCCGAGATGATGAACGCGGGCAAGAATGACGGTGACAACATCGTCAGCAAGTTCAGCTATATCGACGGCCGTGGCGAACTCAACGGCAAGGAAGTGCCGGTTGCCGAGATGCTGGCCGAACTGGTCAGCTCGGGCGGCGACATGGATGACGAAGACGAGATGATGTACATCGAGTCCTTCGACGACGAATCGCTGGCCTACCTGCTCGACTCGACCGGCTATGAGTATGCGCTGGATGCTTCTGGCCGCATGTTCACGCTCGATGCCGACGACCTGCCCCCGACTGAGATCAAGGGCACGCTGGTGTGCGATCCGGATTGCACGGTGCTGCGCATGACCGCCGTCTACGGCGACCAGAAAGCGCCGTCGGCCGCCCGCCTGAAGGAATGGAACGAGGAATACGGCGAATTTGCCTCGGCCTCGATCACCAAGAAGGGCGTGGCCGAGCTGCACTTCGAAGTCGATGCCTCGCAGATCCTCGATCTGGAAACCATCGAAAGCCTGCTGCAGGCCTTCCTGGGCACGACCGACGAGTTCGGCGACTTCCTCCAGCAGTAAAAGCGGGCGTCTGCCCGTCCGTGAGGACGGGCGCTCCCGAAAGCCCCGTGCAGGCCCAGGCTTGCGCGGGGCTTTTTCATGCGGCGCGACTGGCATGACGCAAGGCCGGCAGGCACAGCCCGTAGCACGCTGCCGCGGCCAACCACGCCCACCCGTTCCAGAATGGGGCCGTCGCTGCATACAGGGCACCGAAAACCAACGGGCCGATGACACCGCTCAAGTGTGTCAAGCGGGCCAGGCTGCCCTGCAAGGCACCTTGCCGCTCCTGGGCGACGGCCCGGGACAGCCGCGCCTGCAGCGCCGGTACGCCCACCCCGCCGGTGGCCAGCAAGACCAGGATTGGCAGCATCATTGCGCCATGCAGGCTCAGCGCAAGCAGCACCAGACCCAGCGCATCGGCCGCCATGCCCAGCATTACCACCCTGGTTTCACCCAGGCGCTGCACCAGCGGCCCCGTCAGACCGGCCTGCAGCAGAGTATGCGTGGCGCCGAAAGCCGCCAGCGACAATCCGATGCGGGTGCTGTCCCACAAAAAACGATCCTCGCCGTAGATCACCCACAGAGTGGCCGGCGCCTGCCCGACGAACTGCAGGATGAAGAACACGACAAGCAAGCCGCACAGCCCACCCGATAGTTGCGGCCAGGACGGCCGCTGGAACAGCCAAACCCGGACAGCGCCGGCGCCCACCGGCCGGGTTTCCTTAAGCCAGACCCAGGTTAAGACGCCGCCCAGGCCGTTGAGAATGGCCGCCCCCGCGAATGGAGCGCGCGGCGACAGGCTGCCCAGCAGCCCCCCCAGCGCCGGCCCGGCGATCAAACCCGCCCCGAAACAGGCGCTCATCAATCCAAAGGCGCGCGCCCGCTGATCGGCCGGCGTGACATCGGCGACTGTCGCTGCGACCACCGCGCCGGTCGCAGCGGTCACGCCGGCCAGAGCACGACCGGCGTACAAAACCCAGAACACCGGCGCCAGCGCCATGACGGTGTAATCCAACGCCGCGCCAGCCAGGGACAACAGCAACACCGGACGCCGCCCATGGCGATCGGACAACCTTCCCAGAAAAGGAGCAAATCCCACCTGCATCAGGGCGTACAGAGACAGCAAGGCGGCGTAATGCCAGGCAATCGCGCCGTCGGGCAGGAACTCGCGCAACAAGGCCGGCAGCACCGGCATGATCAGGCCCACCCCCATCGCGTCCAGTG
>JAEWJD010000045.1 GCA_023386765.1 Pseudomonadota bacterium
ACGAATACGGCCGTGTCGCTGCTGAACGAGCTGTCTTCCTGGATGGCGAAGTGGCGCTTGACCGGTTGCGGTGCGATGGCGGTCATCTCGCGCAGGGCCTGCACCAGCGGTTCGGGCGTCTGCATACGCTTGACCCAGGTATCGAACTGCAGCGCCAGGCGTCGCAGCGTCATGCTCTGGACCGTGAAACCCGCGTCCGACAGCAGGGTCAGCCATTCGGCCTGAGAGTAATCGCGCACGTGGGAGGTGTCGCGCAGGATCTCGATGGTCTGCAGCCACGTATCCAGCAAGGCTTCGCCCGGCGAGACCACGTCGGCGAACACTGCCACGCCGCCCGGCTTGAGTACGCGGCGCGCTTCGCGCAGCCCCAGGCCGGCATCTTCCCAGTGGTGGGTGGAATAGCGGCACATGACCAGATCGAAGGACGCATCGGCGAACGGCAGGCTTTCGGCCTTGCCCTGACAGGTGCGCAGATTGCTCAGACCGCGCTTGGAGGCTTCGGCGGCCACCACCTCCAGCATGGCGTTGGAGAGGTCGTAGGCCGTCACTTCGGCCACCAGGGGCGCGATATGGAAGCTGACGTGGCCGCCGCCGCAACCCATGTCCAGCACCCGGGCCTGGGGATGGGCCGAGGCGATTTCGGCCATCTGGCGCAGATCCTCCCCCTGGGCATGCACCGCGCTGGTCAGATAGGCCTCGGCGCGAGGGCTGAATTGACGCTGTACGGCGTCGTCGTGGCTGGGGGTGGTCATGCGGACTCCTGTCGCAAGGGTAAAGGGAATGTCCGCTAAGATAGGCAATCCACGGTACCCGTACAAGACCATAGTCGATCCTGGTATGAATAGTGCCACCCGCGGGCAGGGCGCGACCCTGCGACGCCAGAACCTGGGCGAGTTCGTGCGCAGCGCGCGTTCACGCATCACCCCCCAGATGGCAGGCCTGCCGGCCGGCTCGCGCCGGCGCACGCCCGGGCTGCGCCGCGAGGAGGTAGCGCAGCTCTCCGACATCAGCGTCACCTGGTACACCTGGATCGAGCAGGGCCGCGAAGTGTCGGTTTCGCCGGCGGTCTGGTCGCGCATCGCCAACGTGCTGCAGCTGGCGAGGGCCGAGCGTGCCTATCTGTTCGAACTGGCAGAATGCGCCGATCCGCAGCATCCGCGAGATGAGCCGGCCGGCGCGGCCGGCCTGCTGCTGCAGGAGTGCGTCGATGCCATTGCGGCGCCGGCATACGTACTGGATCGCGCCTGGAACGTGCTGGCCAGCAACCCGGCCATGCAGGAGCTGTTTGATCATTGGCCGCAGCGCGAGCCCGAGCCCAATCTGCTGCGCTACATTTTCCTGGACCCGGCCGCGCGTGAGCTGGTGGTCGACTGGGAGCAGCGTGCGCGGCGCGTGGTGGCCGAGTTCCGCGCCGATGCCGGGGCACACCTGGACGAGCCCGACGTGCGCCTGTTGCTGGATGTGCTCAACCGCGACAGCGCGGTCTTCGCCCACTGGTGGATCCGCCACGCCGTGGTCGAACGCGAAGGCGGCCTGCGCGAGTTCCAGCATCCGCGCCGCGGCCGCCTGCTGTTCCAGCAGGTCACGTTCCGGCTGGCGACCCACCCGGAACTCAAACTGGTGATGCTGCTGCGCGAAACGGATTAGCGGTGCAGCAGCTGATGCTCGGCGAGATAGCGCATCAGAGGTACTCGCCATGGCCTGGGCGGATCGTGGAGTCGCCCCTGGCAGGCGGCATTAGCGATGTCACAAGCGGCGCATGAGCCAGTAGGTCCGTTCAGCGCAATAACCCCGTGTTGCCGGGCAGGCCGGCTTCGGCCAGGCCCAGCAGCAGTTTCTTCACGGGGGCTGGCAGGGCGACGTCGCCCAGTGCGGCGGCCGGCACCCAGCGTTCGGGCTGGCTGGCGTGGCGGAGATCGCCCGGGCGCACCGGTACGTACCAAGGCTGGATATGCAGCCGGTAGTGGGTGAAGGTATGGGCGAAACTGGCCAGTTCGTAGCGCGCCGTCGGTTCCAGGCCCAGGGCGCGCGAGGCGCTGGTGGCGTCCTGGCCAGGGTCGAATTCGGGCAGGCTCCACAGCCCGCCCCAAATACCGGGGGAAGGGCGCTGTTGCAGCAGGATGGCGCCCTCGAAATCCAGCACCAGCATGCCGGTGCTGCGTTCGGGCACGGCGCGCCGGGCTTTGGGCGTGGGCAGCTCCAGTTGGCGCCCTTCGCGGCGCGCGATACAGGTGGCCTGCACCGGACAGCGCTCGCAGTCGGGCTTGCCCCGTGTGCAGAGCGTGGCGCCCAGGTCCATGAGCCCCTGGGTGTAGGCCGTCATGTCGAGCCCCGGCACGGCCTCGACCTGGGCTTCGGCCAGCGCCCAGAGCTGCTGCTCGGTGGCGCGGCGGGCTGGATCGCCCTCGATGCCGAAATGCCGCGTGAACACCCGTTTGACGTTGCCGTCCATGATGGGCGAGCGCTCGCCGTAGGCAAAGGCGGCGATGGCGGCTGCCGTCGAACGCCCGATGCCGGGCAGGGTCGCGATGTCTTCGGCGCGCGCCGGGAAGCGGCCTCCCCACAGCGCCACCACGTCCTGGGCGCAGCGGTGCAGATTGCGTGCCCGGGCGTAGTAGCCCAGCCCTGCCCAGTAGGGCATGACGTCTTCCTGGCTGGCGGCCGCCAGCGCCTGGACGTCCGGGAAGCGGGCCAGGAAACGCTCGTAATAAGGGATCACCGTGGCGACCTGGGTCTGCTGCAGCATGATCTCTGACAGCCAGATACGGTAGGGGTCGCGGGTGTTCTGCCAGGGCAGGAGGTGGCGGCCGTGGCGGGCCTGCCAAGTGGCGATGAGAGCGGCGAATTCCATAAACGCGATTATCGCATCGCCCTATTGCGGGACGGGTCAGGGTGAGAGTAAAAGGGGAGGGATAACAACAAGGCGTTAAGCGCCCGTCACCGTCGCCCGTCGGTCTCAAAAGGACCCAGCCGGGCGGTCCGTGCCAGGCTTTCCACACCAACGGAGTAGACATGAATGCCCCTCTCACGCCCGCGCAGCGCGCGGCGCTTCAGTCCGTCACCCTGGACGACAAATACACCCTGCAAAACGGCCGAGCCTGGATGAGCGGCATCCATGCCCTGGTGCGCCTGCCCATGATGCAGCGCGAACGCGATATGCGGGCCGGCCTGAACACGGCTGGCTTCATCTCGGGCTACCGCGGCTCCCCCCTCGGCGGGGTGGACCTGAACATGTGGAAGGCCGCCCGGTATCTCAAGGAAAATCATATCGAGTTCCAGCCGGGCCTGAACGAGGACCTGGCCGCCACGGCCGTGTGGGGTTCCCAGCAGGTGAACCTGTTTCCTGGTGCACGCTACGACGGCGTGTTCGGCATGTGGTACGGCAAGGGGCCCGGGGTGGACCGCTGTGGCGACGTGTTCAAGCACGCCAACGCTGCCGGCACCTCGCGTCACGGTGGCGTGCTGGTGGTGGCCGGCGATGACCATCCCGCCAAGTCCTCCACGCTGCCGCACCAGAGCGATCACATCCTGAAGGCCTGCATGATTCCGGCGCTGTTCCCGTCCAGCGTCCAGGAAGTGCTGGACTTCGGGCTGCACGGCTGGGCCATGAGCCGTTATGCCGGGGTATGGGTGGGGCTCAAGACCATTACCGACATCGTCGAGGTGTCGTCCTCGGTCGAGGTCGATAGTGAAAGAGTGCGCATTCAGTTGCCCGAGGACTTCATCCTGCCGCCGGATGGCCTGAATATCCGCCTGCCGGATACGCCGCTGCAGCAGGAAGCGCGCCTGCTCGACTACAAACTCTATGCGGCGCTGGCCTATGCGCGCGCCAATGGCCTGAACCGCGAACTGTGGCACGTGCCGCAAGACCGCGCCCGCTTTGGCATCATCACCTCCGGCAAGGCATATCTGGATACCTGTCAGGCCTTGGCGGACCTGGGCCTGACCCCGCAGGTCTGCCAGCACATCGGGCTGCGCCTGTTCAAGGTCGGCATGGTGTGGCCGCTGGAGGCCACAGGTGTGCAGCAGTTTGCCGAGGGCCTGGACGAAGTGCTGGTGATCGAGGAAAAGCGCCAGGTCATCGAATACCAGGTCAAGGAAGAATTGTTCTCCTGGATCGGTACGGGCAAGAAAATCCCGCGCGTGGTGGGCAAGTTCGACGACAAGGATGGCGGCGAATGGTCCGTGCCGCAAGGCAACTGGTTGCTGCCGGCGCACTATGAGTTTTCGCCGGCCATGGTTGCCAAGGCGGTGGGCGGCCGCTTGCTGCGCATGGCCTTGCCCGAGGATGTGCGCGCCGGCATCGAAGCCCGGCTGAAGTTCATCGCCGATCGGGAGCGCGCGTTGGCGCGTCCGCGCCTGGTGGTCGAGCGCAAGCCCTGGTTCTGTTCGGGCTGCCCGCACAATACTTCGACCCGCCTGCCGGAGGGTTCACGCGGGCTGGCCGGTATCGGCTGCCACTATATGGTGACCTGGATGGGCCGCAACACGCAGGTCTTCACCCAGATGGGCGGAGAGGGCGTGCCCTGGATCGGGCAGGCCCCCTTCACCGACGAAAAGCATGTCTTCGCCAACCTGGGCGACGGCACCTATTACCACTCCGGGCTGCTCGCGATCCGTGCCTCGGTCGCCGCCAAGGTGCCGATTACCTACAAGATCCTCTTCAATGACGCGGTGGCCATGACGGGCGGCCAGCCGGTGGATGGGCCCATCAGTGTGCCCATGATCACCCGCCAGCTGGAGTCCGAAGGCATCGGCAAGATCATCATCGTCACCGATGAGCCCGAGAAGTATCAGGGCGTGCAGGGACTCGCGCCGAACGTGCCGGTGCGGCATCGCGATGAGCTCGATGCGGTGATGCGCGAGTTACGCGCCTGGCCCGAGGTTTCCGTCCTGATCTACGACCAGACTTGCGCCACCGAGAAGCGCCGCCGCCGCAAGCGCGGCGCCTACCCCGACCCGGCCCGCCGCGTGGTCATCAATGAGCGCGTCTGTGAGGGTTGCGGCGATTGCTCCGAGAAGTCGCATTGCCTGTCGGTCGAGCCGCTGGAAACCGAGTTCGGGCGCAAGCGCACCATCAATCAGTCCAGCTGCAACAAGGATTACTCCTGCCTCAAGGGGTTCTGCCCCAGCTTCGTGACCGTCGAGGGCGGCAAGCTGCGCAAACCGCGTGCGCTCTCCCAGGAGGGCGATATCGCCGACGGTCTGCCGGCGCCGGACCGCCAGGCGGGCCAGGGCCACTATGGCATTTTCATCGCCGGCGTTGGCGGCACGGGCGTGGTCACCATCGGGCAGTTGATCGGCATGGCCTCTCACCTGGAAGGCCGGGGTTGCTCGGTGCTGGACATGGCCGGGCTGGCGCAAAAGGGTGGTGCCGTCTATTCGCACGTGGTGCTGGCTCCCAGTGCCGACGAACTGCTCAATACCCGCGTCGCCATGGGCGAAGCCGATCTGGTGCTGGCTGGCGACCTGGTGGTGGCCACCAGCGCCGAGGCCGTCGCCCGCATGCACCCGCAGCGTACCCGCGCGCTGGTCAACACGGACGTGGCCCCTACGGCGGCGTTTGTGCATGACCGCGACTGGGCGCTGCCTGGCGGCGATCTGCAAGCGGATCTGGGGCGTGCCTGTGCCGAGGCGGCCCACCTTGACGCGGCTGAACTGGCGGTGGCTTTGCTGGGCGATGCAATCTACGCCAATCCGCTCATGATGGGCTACGCCTACCAGAAAGGTTGGCTGCCCCTGAGCGAGGCGGCCTTGCTGCGTGCCATCGAACTCAACGGGCAGCAGGTCGCCAATAATCAGGCGGCCTTTGCCTGGGGGCGGCGGGCTGCCCATGATCTGGCGGCGGTCCAGGCCCTGACGGCCGCGCCGGCGCAGCCAATGGCCGAGGTGCTGGAGTTGCGCCGCGGCGACGCCAACGTAGTCGATCTGAAGCGGCCGCAAGCGGGGCTGGCAGGACTGGTGGCGCAGCGGCGCGATGTCCTGACCGCCTACCAGAACGCCGCCTATGCGCAGCGTTACGTCGATCTGGTCGAGCGGGTGGTCCAGGCCGAGCGGGCCGCCACCGGCACGCAGCGGCTGGCCGAGGCAGTGGCGCACAATTACTTCAAGCTCATGGCCTACAAGGATGAGTACGAAGTGGCGCGCCTGTACAGCGATGGTGCTTTCCTGGCGAAGATCCAGGCGCAGTTCGAGGGCGACTGGAAGCTCAACTTCCATCTGGCGCCACCGCTTACGGCCAAGCGCGATGCCGACGGTCATCTGCGTAAGCGATCCTATGGACCGGGCATGATGCGCGTATTTTCGTGGCTGGCACGACTGCGCGTGCTACGCGGCACGCCGCTGGATGTCTTCGGCTATACCGCCGAGCGCCGTGCCGAGCGCGAGCTTATCCGCGAATATGCCCGGCACATGGAAAGCGTGATCAGCCAATTGAGCCCCGACAACCTGGAGACCGCGGTGGCACTGGCCAATGTGCCGCAGGACATCCGAGGCTATGGGCATATCAAGGAGGCGGCGATGGAGCAGGCCGCGCAACGGCGCGAGCAGCTGCTGCGTGATTTCAATGCACCGCCGCAGCGCGATCTGCGGGTGGCGTGAACGCCGGCCGGCGGCTTCGGGCGCCGGCCGGATTTGACGCCAGGTTCAGGAGGTGGCGCTGCTGCGACGCCGCGGCATGTTGAAGAGTTCGACCTTCATTTTCGGCCGGTCGAAACGCTCGACACGCGGGGCCGAGCGCGAGTTGTCGTCAGCCTTGCGGGCGGCGATGCGCTCGCGATGGGCAATGACCTCGGCGGCGCGGGCATGGTGCGCAGCCATCTTGCGGACCATGACCCGGCCGTCGCGCGGAAAGAAATGGATGCGGCGTGCGTGGTTGTCGCCCAGATCCTGCGCCTTCACCGGGATACCCTCGGCCTGCAGATAGTTCAGCACGAATTGGCTGTTGCGTTCGCCGATGTTCATCTGCTGCATGGCGCTGAGCACCGAGCCGCCGCCGAACACCTTGGCCTCCAGGCGATCGCGCGCCGCGCCGGCCTTGAGCAGTTCGTTGATCAGGACTTCCATGGCGAAGGCGCCATAGCGCATGGTGGCGGAAGCTGGGGACTGGGCGTCGCCTTCGGGCAGCATGAAGTGGTTCATGCCGCCAATGCCATTGACCGGATCACGCAGACAGGCCGCCACACAGGAACCCAGCACCGTCGAGAGCATGAGATCCTCGCCGGCGGTGACATAGTATTCATTGGGCAGCACTTTGACGGCAGCGCGTTCGAACGTGCTGTCGTAGTAGTGGCGCGTGGCGCGCGCATCAAGACGGGCAGGCATAGGGAAGACTCCGCGGGTCCAGGCCGCAACAAACCGGGAATCGGTTTCAAATTGTTATTATGATTCGCGATATTTTACCGGGTAAGGACAGACCTTGCCTTGAAGGGGATCAAGGATCCGGCCTGTGACCAGGCCGGATCGGAGGACGTCACCCGGGAAATACGCGCGATCGGCTCAGAACCGCGTGCTGCGCGTGACTGACCAGCGCGCCGACAGGGCGCCCAGCAGCCCGGCGGCGATCACCGCGCCGGCCAGGGAAGGCAGCTCGGGCAGGCGCAGGGCGAATTCGGCGCCATAGCTGCTCGCCAGACCCAACACGGCGTGGTTCAGGGGTATCAGGGCCGCGGCAGCGGCCGCAATCGCCAGCAACGCCGCCAGGGCGCCGGATAGCGCACCCTGGTAGAGAAAGGGCCGGCGCACGAACGACTCGGTGGCGCCGACCAGGCGGGCCACGGCGATTTCCTCGCGCTGGGTCAGGGCCTGCATGCGCACGGTGTTGAACACCGTCGCCAGCACCACCACGGCTACGCAGATGGCCAGGAAACCGAGGCCCAGGCGGCCGAAACGCAGGATGGCCTCCAGGCGCTGGACCCAGGCGCTGTCGAGTTGGACCTGGTCCACGGCCGGCCAGGTGCGCCAGGTGTCGGCCAGGACGGCGGCGCGCTCGGCCAGATCGCTGCCGTCTGCCAGTGTCACGACCACGGCATCGGGCAGGGGATTGTCCGGCAGCACTGCCAGGGCTTCTTCCCAGGCAGGGTTCTGACGCAGCGTCTGCAGCGCCTGTTCGCGCGGTACGTGACGGACGGCGGCGATCTGTTCGGAAAAGTCCCGCTGGATGCGTTCGGCAATGGCGGCGGCCGAGCCTGCGGCGGCTGTCGGCTGAACGTAGACGGTCAGTTCAGGCGTGATCGACACCTGTCGCGCCAGGGGCTGTACCGATACCAGCACGGCGCTGCCCAGCAGCGGCAGCGCCAGCACCAGCGCCATCACCAGCAGGTTGGCCAGCGAGGAGAACGGTTGGGCGGCCAGCCGGCGCAGCGTGATGCTCAACGCATAGTGGTGTTGCCGCAGCCAGGATTTCATGCTGCCTCTCCCTGGGAGTCGTGGAATTTGCCGTGATCGATGCGCAGGGTGCGACGGGTATAGCGGCCCATCAGTTGCTGGTCATGCGAGGCGATCAGGGTCGTGACGCCGACCCGGTTGAAGTCGCGAAACACATTCATGATGCGCTGTGCGTTGTCGTCGTCCAGGTTGGCGGTGGGCTCGTCGGCGATCAGGATGGCCGGGCGGCTCACGATGGCACGGGCGATGGCCAGGCGCTGCTGCTCGCCGCCGGACAGTTCGATCGGGTTGAGCTCTTCCTTGCCGGTCAACCCGACCTTGTCGAGGGCGGCACGCGCGCGCGCCGCTGCCGCGTCGCTGGCCTGGCCCACGACCGACAGGGGCAGCATCACGTTGGCCAGCGCACTGCGGTCATACAGCAGATGCGTGTCCTGGAGGATGACGCTGACGGCGCGGCGCAAATAGGGGCGTGCCCGTGCCGGCAACTTGTCCAGCCGCTGGCCGTGCACCTGGATGGAGCCGCGGCTGGGCGGCTCAAGGCCAGCGATCAGTTTCAGGAGCGTGGATTTGCCCGCGCCGGAAGGGCCGGAGACGAAGACGAATTCTCCGGCCTCGACGCGGAAATTGATGTCGGCCAGGATGTTGCGGCCGCGCCCATAGGATTTGAATACGTGCTGGAATTCGATCATGGCGTGCAGGCGGGAGAATCCACAAT
>JAEWJD010000072.1 GCA_023386765.1 Pseudomonadota bacterium
AGGGGCCGAAGCCGGTGTCGATATCGACCAGCAGGGGCAGATCGCACACGTCGGTGATGCGGCGCACGTCCGTCAGGACATCATCAAGGGTGTTGATGCCCAGGTCCGGGAGGCCCAGCGAACCGGCTGCAACCCCGCCGCCGGACAGGTAGATGGCGCGATAGCCGGCACGTTTGGCCAGCAGGGCGTGATTGGCGTTGATGGCGCCGATGATCTGCAGCGGCTGTTCTTCAGTGAGGGCGCGGCGAAACAGGGCGCCGGCCGATTCAGGTTTGGACATGCTTCGGGTCTCCGGAGTGTGTGCCGGGCGCCAGGCGCCCGGCGTGTCTTGTTCTGAGGAATTCGGCCGCGCCTGAGCGGCAGGCCGGATTATCCGTCTGCCGTCTTGCAGCGCCATGACGGGTGCGAGACGGCAGGCGGATGAGCCGGACAAGGGGTGGGCGCCGGTGACGCCTGCCCCTTGGAAACAGGGCCCGCTTGCGGCGGGCCCAGCTTCGGCAGGCGGATTACTTGAGCAGATCCTTGATGCCGTCGCGCTCTTCGAGCAGCTCTTTCAGCGTGAAGTCCATGCGCTCACGCGAGAAGGCGTCGATTTCCAGATCCTTGATCATGGTGTACTCGCCATTGGCGGTGGTCACCGGGAAACCGTAGATGATGCCTTCCGGGATGCCATAGGAGCCATCCGAGGGGATGCCCATGGTGACCCACTTGCCGTTGCTGCCCAGCACCCAGTCACGCACGTGGTCGATGGCGGCGTTGGCGGCCGAAGCGGCCGACGACAGGCCACGGGCCTCGATGATGGCGGCGCCGCGCTTGCCGACGGTCGGCAGGAAGGTTTCGCGGTTCCAGGTTTCGTCGTTGATCAGCTTGGCCAGCGGCTGGCCGTCAACGGTGGCGAAACGGTAGTCGGGGTACATCGTGGGCGAGTGGTTGCCCCACACGACCAGTTTTTCGATGCCGGCCACGGCCTTGCCCGACTTGGCAGCCAGTTGCGACAGCGCACGGTTGTGGTCCAGGCGCAGCATGGCGGTGAAGTTCTTGGCGGGCAGATCCGGGGCCGACTTCATGGCGATGTGGGCGTTGGTGTTGGCCGGGTTGCCGACCACCAGCACCTTGACGTCGCGGCTGGCCACGGCGTTCAGGGCGCGGCCCTGGGCGGTGAAGATCTGGGCGTTGACGGTCAACAGGTCCTTGCGCTCCATGCCGGGGCCGCGCGGACGGGCACCCACCAGCAGGGCCACGTCGGCGTCCTTGAAGGCGGTCATCGGGTCGCTGTGGGCGGTCACTTCCTGCAGCAGCGGGAAAGCGCAGTCTTCCAGCTCCATGATCACGCCCTTGAGTGCCTTCTGGGCCTTCTCGTCGGGAATTTCGAGCAGTTGCAGGATGACAGGTTGATCCTTGCCGAGCATTTCGCCGGAGGCGATACGGAACAGCAGGGCGTAGCCGATTTGGCCGGCGGCACCGGTGACGGCGACACGCATGGCGGGTTTGGACATGAATGTTCTCCAATGAGGGTCTGGCGAGATTAATCGCGCCAAATAGTGTAATCCCTGGAGCCCGGCGAAAGCGTCGGCAGCGGTGCTCCGAATAGCCAGAAATGCTAGTTTGATTTTACGTTCACGTCAATCGATCTTATATCTTATATAAGACATAAGACGTTGGACAGCGCTGGAAGGTTTGTGTCACAATGGCGCGTTTGTTCGCCGTCGTGCCGGCCTCGTTGGGCCGGCATGTTTTCATGCGTCCGGGCTGGCCCCGCGCCGGGCAAACTTCCCCGATTTTCAAGACATTCCATGGCAGATTTCCGGCCCGACTCTCCGCTACGCCCCCGTGCTGTCCGACAGGCGGGCGCGGGTGCCGCTTTCAGCCCCCTTTACCGGCAGATCAAGGATCTGCTGCTGCAGGGGCTGGAGCAGGGTGAGTGGAAGCCTGGTGAACTGATTCCCTCTGAAATCGATCTTGCGGCCCGCTTCCAGGTGAGCCAGGGCACCGTGCGCAAGGCCGTCGATGAACTGGCGGCCGAGCATATGCTGGTGCGCCGCCAGGGCAAGGGCACATTTGTGGCCACCCACCATGAGGCCCGCATCCGATACCGCTTTCTGCGGTTGGCCCCCGATGACACCAACGAACCCGGCCGGGTCGAGAGCCGCGTGCTGGAGTGCCGCCGCCTGCGTGCGCCCGCCGAGGTGGCCCGTGCGCTGGAGTTGCGCGCTGGCGAAACCGTGGTTTCCATCCGCCGGCAGCTGTCGCTGGGCCGCGTGCCGACCATCATTGACGATATCTGGGTGCCGGGAGCTGCCTTCAAGGGTCTGACCCTGGAGCTTCTGAAGGCCAACCGCGTACCGCTCTACGGGCTGTTCGAGTCCGAGTTCGGCGTTAGCATGGTGCGCGCCGATGAAAAAATCCGTGCCGTGGCCGCTTCCGAGGAGATTGCTCCTTTGTTGCAAGTGGCCCCGGCCACCCCGCTTTTGCAGGTCGACCGGATCTCGTATACCTACGGCGACAGGCCGATGGAAATGCGTCGCGGCTTGTACCTTACCGATCACTATCACTACCGCAATAGTTTGAATTGATGAGTTTTTTTCCCACGATTTGATACGAACCCGTTCTCTGAGCGAAAATAGCGCGTTTGCCCTCAAAGGCAATGGCACTTTCGCCGTCACGATCCCCTAGTTCCGAAACACCGAGGCCGTCATGTCCGACTCAGCTGCCAAGCCGCGTCCGCAGTTTCGCAATATCAGCATCCCGCAAATTCTTCGTTATCGTTTGCCTTTAGCGGGGCGCCTGTCGATTCTGCACCGTATCAGCGGTATGTTGCTCTTTTTCTGTCTTCCCTTGGTCATCCTGCCGCTGTTCGCGGCCAGTCTGGCCTCGCCTGAGAGCTTCGCCCAGATCGCCCAGTACGCGGGCAATCCCCTGGTCAAGCTGGTTCTGCTTGCCCTCATCTGGGGCTACCTGCACCACTTCTGTGCCGGCATCCGCTACCTGATCATGGATCTGCACATCGGCGTGAACAAAGAAGCCGGCCGCAAGAGCGCCGCCGTCTCCTTTGCCGTCAGCCTGATCCTGACCCTCATCTTCGCCCTCAAACTGTTCGGAGTCCTGTAATGCAAGACACCAAGAACTATGGCGCCAAACGCCTCGTCGTCGGTGCGCATTACGGCACGATGGACTTCATCGCCCAGCGCCTGACCGCCGTCATCCTGGCGGCTTACACGCTGGTGCTGATCATTGGCCTGCTGCTCATGCCGGCCTTCGATTATGCAAACTGGAAGGCGCTGTTCACCTTCCACGTCTATGCCCTTCCGCTGGGCCAGATCCTGGCTTCGCTGGCGTTTTTCGCGCTGGCCTGGCATGCCTGGATCGGCGTGCGCGACGTGTGGATGGACTATGTCCGTCCGCTGGGGCTGCGTATGACGCTGCAAGTGCTGACCGTCCTCTGGTTGCTTGGCACCGTCGTGTATTTCGCGCAAATCATCTGGAGAATCTAAGCCGTGGTCGCTGTCATGAATTCCTTGCCGCGCCGCCAATTTGATGTGGTGGTCGTAGGCGCCGGTGGAGCCGGCCTGCGCTGTTCGCTGCAACTGTCCCAGGCGGGACTTTCGGTTGCAGTCCTGTCCAAAGTGTTCCCCACGCGCTCGCACACCGTTGCGGCGCAGGGCGGCGTGAGCGCCGCGCTGGGCAACATGAGCGAAGACAACTGGTACTGGCACATGTACGACACCGTCAAGGGGTCGGATTGGCTGGGTGACCAGGATGCCATCGAGTTCATGTGCCGTGAAGCGCCCAACGCCGTGTACGAGCTGGAACACTTCGGCATGCCGTTTGACCGTAACGCCGACGGCACGATCTACCAGCGTCCGTTCGGCGGCCACACGGCCAACTTCGGCGAGAAGCCGGTGCAGCGTGCCTGTGCCGCTGCCGACCGCACGGGCCACGCCCTGCTGCACACGCTCTATCAGCGCAACGTCGCTGCCCGTACCCAGTTCTTCGTCGAGTGGATGGCGCTGGACCTGCTGCGCAACGCCGATGGCGACGTGGTGGGCGTGACCGCCCTCGAAATGGAAACGGGCGATATCTACATCCTGGAAGCCAAGACCACGGTGCTGGCCACCGGTGGTGCTGGCCGTATCTGGGCGGCATCGACCAACGCCTTCATCAACACCGGCGATGGCCTGGGCATGGCGGCACGCGCCGGCATCCCGCTGCAAGACCTGGAGTTCTGGCAGTTCCACCCGACCGGCGTGGCCGGCGCGGGCGTGCTGATCACCGAAGGCGTGCGTGGCGAAGGCGGCATCCTCTTGAACAAGGATGGCGAACGCTTCATGGAGCGCTATGCGCCCACGCTGAAGGACCTGGCCCCGCGTGACTTCGTGTCGCGCTCGATGGACCAGGAAATCAAGGAAGGCCGTGGTTGCGGTCCCGACGGCAGCTACGTGGTGCTGAAGCTGGATCACCTGGGCGCCGACGTCATCAACAAGCGTCTGCCCTCGATCCGCGAGATCGCCATCAAGTTCGGCAACGTCGACCCGATCAAGGAACCGATCCCTGTCGTGCCGACGATTCACTACCAGATGGGTGGCATTCCGGCCAACTATCATGGTCAGGTGCTCGAATACATCAACGGCGAGAACCGCATCGTCAATGGCCTGTATGCGGTCGGCGAGTGCGCCGCCGTGTCGGTCCACGGCGCCAACC
>JAEWJD010000098.1 GCA_023386765.1 Pseudomonadota bacterium
CACGGTGGCCGAGGCGTTCATGCGCCCGCAACACCGCGCCATGCTGGCCGTCGAGAGCGACCCTGCCGCGCTGCTGGACCGCTTCGCAAGCTACCAGCCGCCCACGGTGTCCAAGTGGATTGACCAGGCTGAACTGTGAACCCGACGCCCACCCCCCGCTACAGCCTGGCCGCTTTCGATTTCGACGGCACGCTGGCCGATTCGCTGCCCTGGCTGCGCTCGGTGCTGACAGAGGCCGCCGGCAAGTTCGGTTTTCGCGCCCCCGACGCCGAAGAAGTCGAGCAATTGCGCGGCCATGACGTCCTGCACATCCTCAAGCAGCTCGACATTTCCTTGTGGAAGGCCCCCGCCCTGCTGGCCTATATGCGCCAGGCGCAGGCCGCCGGCGGCATCGGGCTGTTCGACGGCATCGGCCACGCCCTGCAGACACTGCACCGCGGCGGCCTGCGCCTGGCCGTGCTCAGCTCCAACGCCGAAGCCAATGTGCGCGCCGCGCTCGGCCCCGCCCTGACGCCCTTGATCAGCGACTTCGCCTGCGGCACGGACATCTTCGGCAAGGCCGCCAAGATGACCCACCTGCTGCGCCACAGCGGGCTGCCCCCGCAGCAAGCCATCCTGATCGGCGACGAACTGCGCGACATCGACGCCGCGCGCGAGGCCGGCGTGGCCAGCGGCGCGGTCGCCTGGGGTTACAACCGCGCCGACGCGCTGGCGGCCCGGCATCCCGATATGCTGTTCAGTCAGGTCAGCGACCTGGCTTCGTCCCTGCTCGCTCCCGCCTGACCTCAGGAACCCGCCATGACGCCCGATCCCCGCTACCGCATCACCGATGTCCAGGCCCTGGCCGAGCGCTATGGCGAGCCCGGCCAGGCCTCGCTCTCCAAAGAGCTCGACTATCTCCATCCGCACTACCAGGCCTTCATCCAGGCCGCGCCGTTCGCGGTGCTGGCCACCAGCAGCGCCGAAGGGCTGGATGCCTCGCCGCGCGGCGACCCCGCCGGCTTCGTGGCGGTGCACGACGCGCACACCCTGATGCTGCCGGACCGGCGCGGCAACAACCGCATCGACAGCCTGCGCAATGTGCTGGAGGATCCCCGCGTGGCGCTCCTGTTCCTGATTCCGGGGGTGGGCGAGACGCTGCGCGTGAATGGCCGCGCCACCATCAGCGTGGACCCGCAACTGCTGGAACACTACGCCATGGATGGCAAACCGGCACGCTCGGTCATGGTGGTGGCGGTGGAAAAGGTGTATTTCCAGTGTTCGCGCGCGGTGGTGCGCGCACGGCTCTGGGAGGCCGACAGCCAGATCCCCCGCTCGGCCCTGCCCAGCACGGGCCGCATGCTGGGCGATTTCAGTGCCGGCGAAATCGACGGCACCACCTACGACCGCGAACTGCCCGAGCGCCTGGGCAAGACGCTGTACTGAGGCCAGGCTGCCTCAGGGCTGCCAGCCGCGCACGAACACCTCGACCGGCTGGCGCTTGCCGCCTGCCTTCTGCAGCTCCAGCAGGCGCAGCACGCCCTGGCCCACCGCGATGTCGACCCCTTGCGCATCGGCGCGCAACACCGTGCCCGGCGCCGCGCCACTGGTTTGCTCAAGCGCCTGCGCCCGCCAGACCTTGACCGGCTCGGCCAGGCCGGGCAGATGCACACTGGCCCCCGGTACCGGATTGAACGCGCGGATGCGCCGCTCAAGCACGGCCGCGCTTTCCTGCAGCGCCAGCAGCCCCTCGGCCTTTTCCAGCTTGGCAGCGTAGGTGACGCCGTCGGCAGGCTGCTTGCGCGCCACCAGCCCGGGGCCTGCCAGGGCATCCAGCGCCTCGACGATGGCGCGCGCGCCCACCTCGGCCAGCGCATCATGCAGCATGGCGGCATTGGTGTCGGCACCAATGGGGACTTCGCGCTCCAGCAACATGTCGCCGGTGTCCAGCCCCTCATCCATCTGCATGATGGTGACGCCGGTGCGCGCATCGCCGGCCTCGATGGCGCGCTGGATGGGCGCGGCGCCGCGCCAGCGCGGCAGCAGGCTGGCGTGGATGTTCAGGCACCCCAGGCGCGGCAGTTCAAGCGTCCAGCGCGGCAGGATCAGGCCATAGGCGGCCACCACCATCACGTCCGGCGCAGCCGCCAGCAACTGTTCGCGCGCCAGGCTGGCTTCCTCGGGATAGCGCCCGTCAAGGCGCAGGCTGCGCGGCTGGGCGACCGTCAGGCCGGCCTCCAGGGCGGCGGCCTTGACCGGGCTGGGCGTGAGTTTCAGGCCCCGCCCGGCCGGGCGGTCAGGCTGCGTCAACACCAGCGCGATCTCGTGGCCGGCCTGGATCAGGGCCTGCAGGGCGTGGCGGGCGAACTCGGGCGTACCGGCGAAGACTAGGCGCATCGGGAATCTTCCAGAAAAGAGGCCGCCCGCGGCAAGCGGGCGTACAAAGGGCTGAATGCTATTGTGAAACTGCCGCCCGCCAAAGACAAAGCCCGCCGCAAGAACGGCGGGCCGCTGGCACGGGCGCGGCGTGTCAGGCGCGCTGGGCTTCGCGTTCGGCTTTCTTGAGGCGGGTCTTGATGCGGTCCTGCTTGAGCATGGACAGGTACTCGACGAACACCTTGCCATCCAGGTGGTCGATCTCGTGCTGCACGCACACGGCCAACAGGCCGTCAGCTTCGAACTCGTAGGGCTGGCCCTGGGCATCGAGCGCCTTGCAGCGGATGCTGGCCGCGCGCTTGACCTCGTCGTAGATGCCCGGCACCGACAGACAGCCTTCTTCGTAGACTTTCTGGTCTTCGCTGCGCCAGATGATTTCCGGGTTGATCAGCACACGCAGTTCGTTGCCCTCTTCGGAGACATCGATGACGATGACACGCTCGTGCACATCGACCTGGGTGGCGGCCAGCCCCACCCCCGGCGCGTCGTACATGGTTGCGGCCATGTCCTGGACGAGCTGGCGGATGCGGTCATCCACGATCTGTACCGGCTTGGCCACTTTGTGCAGACGGGGATCGGGATAGCGGAGGATGGGAAGCAAGGCCATGAAAAGTCGGTTTTACGGAACAATAAGACGTTGATTGATATGTTAGTTCAACCAGATCGAGATTTCTAATCGTTTTCCGCTAAAGCGCCCATAGAGCCTTTCGTTTCAGGTGACCTGCGCGCGCGCCAGGAACGCCGGACGATCCCACGCCCGGGTGTCCAGCACGTCACGCAGAATCTCGACCGCATCCCAGACGTCGGCATAGCCGAGATACAGCGGCGTGAGGCCAAAGCGCAGCACTTCCGGCTCGCGATAGTCGCCGATCAGCCCACGCGCAATCAGGGCTTGCATGACGGCGTAGCCCTGCGGGTGACGCAGGCTCACGTGGCTGCCGCGCGCGGCATGATCCTCGGGCGTGATGAGCGTGAGCGGATGCGCCGCGCAGCGCGTGCGCACCAGCTCGATGAACAGGTCGCTCATGGCCAGCGACTTGCGCCGCACCTCGGCCATGTCGGCCTGCAACGCCACGTCCAGGCCGCACTCGACCATGGCCAGCGAAGTAATCGGCTGGGTGCCGCACAGGTAGCGGCGGATGCCCTGCGCCGGCGCATAGCGGTCCGACATGGCGAACGGCTGCGCGTGGCTCCACCAGCCCGACAAGGGCTGCCAGAAGGCGTTCTGGTGCTGCCCGGCCACCCACAGGAAGGCCGGCGACCCCGGCCCGCCATTGAGATACTTGTAGGTGCAGCCGACAGCGAAGTCGGCCCCATCGGCCTGCAGGGCCAGCGGCACTGCGCCGGCGGCATGGGCCAGGTCCCAGATGGCGAGCGCGCCTTGCGCATGCGCCAGGGCCGACACGGCGGCCATGTCGTACATGGCACCGCTGCGATAGTTGACGTGCGACAGCAGCAGCACCGCCACCTCATCGTCCAGCGCATCCTCGAGCGACAGGGTGTCATCGACCAGCCGCAGGCTGTAACCCTGTTTCAGAAAGTCGATCATGCCTTCGATCATGTACAGATCGGTGGGAAAGTTGTCGCGCTCGGAAACGATCACGCGGCGCCCGGGTGCCTGGCTGTCCTGGATGCGCAGGGCGGCAGCCAGCACCTTGAAGAGATTCAGCGAGGTGCTATCGGTAACCACCACATCGTCGCCCGGCACGCCCAACAGGGGCGCCAGCTTGGCACCCAGGCGTGCCGGCAGGTCGAACCAGCCGGCCGTGTTCCAACTGCGGATCAAGCCCTGACCCCATTCCTGGCTGACGACCTCCTGGGCACGCGCCAGCGCGGCCACGGGCTGCGCCCCTAACGAATTGCCGTCCAGGTAGAGCACGTCCTGCGGCAGCACGAACTGCGTCTTCAAGTGGGCCAGCGGGTCCAGGCGATCGGCGGCCAGGCAGTCGTCACGGGTTTTCATGGGTTCCGTCCAAGCAAAAAAGTATCGGACTATGCTAGCAGCGCGGTCTCCTCGCTGCATTGCAAATTCTCCATGACAAGCCGGGAGATTTGCATGAAGATGCGGATACAAAAGCCGATACTGAAGGAATCTGCGAAAAATGACGCTGGATGCGATTGACTGCCGAATCCTTGCCCTCTTACAGAAAGAGGGCCGCATCAGTAACCAGCACCTGGCCGACCAGGTGGCACTGTCTCCATCGGCCTGCCTGCGGCGCCTGCGCGCGCTGGAAGACAGCGGCGTGATCCTCGGCTACCAGGCCATTGTGGATCCGGCTTTGCTGGGACAACGTTTCGAAGCCATCGTGCAGGTATCGCTGGATCAGACCCAGCCCGGCTGGCATGAGTCCTTCATGGCGCAACTGCAGGCCTGGCCCGAGGTCCACGAGGCCAGCATCGTGACCGGCGCGAGCAACTACGTCCTGCAGATCAAGACTGCCGACCTGGAGGCCTTCTCGAATTTCGTGGTGGACAAGCTCAACCAGACGCCCGGGGTGCGCGACATCTGCTCGCACATCGTGATGCGCAAGGTCAAAAGCCCGCTGCGCCCGGCACGCGCATGACGTGCCGGGCGCAGCCCGGTCAGCAGCAGGCGATGCGCTTGCCGCCGCCGTAACGGGCGTCCTGCCGCTCCCGGAAGAAAGCCTCGTAACTCATGGGTTCCTGGTCCGGGTGCGTGCGGCGCATATGGTCGACGTAGTTCTGGTAGTCAGGTACGCCGACCATCAACCTGAGCGTCTGGCCCAGGTAGCGGCCCGCCGTACCGGCCGCCTGTCCCAAATTGTTGAACAACATACGCGCCTCCTTGTTCAGCTGGCAGTGGCTGCAGCCGTTTCCGGCGGCAACGCTTCATACGCGGTTTCCTGGGCGGTCGGCTGGGCATTGGCGCGAGCGCGTCGCACCGAGCGGATACCGAACACCACGATGCTGATCACGACGAACATGAAGAGGCCGCACAGCGCCGCGTTGACGTAATCATTGAACACCACACGCCCCATTTCCGCCAGCGACTTGGCCGGTGCCAGCACCTTGCCTTCGGCAATGGCGGCGTTGTACTTGGCCGCGTGCGCCAGGAAACTGACACGGGGGTCGGCATCGAAGATCTTCTGCCAGCCCGCAGTCAGGGTGCACACCAGCAGCCAGATCGTGGGCAGGATGGTGACCCAGGCGTAGCGGTCGCGCTTCATCTTGAAAAGCACCACCGTCCCCAGCATGAGCGCCACGGCAGCCAGCATCTGGTTGGCGATGCCGAACAGCGGCCACAGCGTGTTGATGCCGCCCAGCGGGTCGACCACGCCCTGGTGCAGGAAGTAGCCCCAGGCCGCCACGCACAAGGCGGTGGCGATCAGGTTGGCCGGCAACGACTCGGTGCGCTTGAGGGCCGGCACGAAGGTGCCCAGCAGATCCTGCAGCATGAAACGCCCGGCGCGGGTGCCGGCGTCCACGGCCGTCAGGATGAAGAGCGCTTCGAACAGGATGGCGAAGTGATACCAGAAGGCCATCATGGCCGGGCCGCCGAGCGCCTGATGCAGGATGTGGGCCATGCCCACGGCCAGGGTCGGCGCGCCGCCGGCACGCGAGATGATGGTGTTCTCGCCCACGTCCTTGGCGGTCTGCACCAGATCGGCAGGCGTGATCACGAAGCCCCAGCTGGAGACCACCTGAGCGACCTGTTCGGGCGAGGTGCCGATGACAGCCGCGGGGCTGTTCATGGCGTAGTAGATACCCGGCTCGATCACGCAAGCCGCCACCAGCGCCATGATGGCCACGAAAGACTCCATCACCATGCCGCCGTAGCCGATATAGCGCGCCTGGGTTTCGTTCTCGATCAGCTTGGGCGTGGTGCCCGAA
>JAEWJD010000175.1 GCA_023386765.1 Pseudomonadota bacterium
GCCAGCTTCCCTGCAAACGGTTTGATTTTAGCGCTTAGATCCCTGCAAGTTGCTGAATGCTTGATCTTGTATGCTTTTTGTAGCGTAATAAGGCCGTACAGAATTCCGTGCCTCAGGGCGAAAACGCCCGGCTCGGACGCAAGCAAGCGAGCACGGTCAGGCGCAACTCGTGGTTGCCTGCCTGCCTCGTTTTCTGCAGCACGATAAGGAGCCGGCTTTATATGCAACGGCTTTTCTTGACGAGCGATGCTGCATCAGGGATGTTCCGACGCGCTGCTGGCCGGTGTCTGGCGTTGAAAGGCTGACATCCACCTTGCCTGGCCGTGCCATGCCGGGCCGCAGGATGGTAACCAGGACGGCCTATCCGAACTAAGGCTGGCGTGAGTCGAGAGGGACTGGCATCACATGGCATTGCCAGTTCACGCTCTTGGCTGCGTGAAGCGATACGCAGAGGCGGCAAGTCACTCACACTGCCTTGTGATTTATATACACGGCCAGTCCTGTCACAAAAAGATTAAATAAGTCATGCATTGTCGTCATTCCGATGGGGTGAGATCGCCTGCCTCTCGGAGTGGCTCGCGCATGGCAGAAATTCTATAATCGCGAAGCCTGAATATCTGTACAGATCGTGCTTGACGGTGAGTATTATTTTCTGTGTGCAGAAGAATGCTCAAACAATATCTTTAATTAATGGCCGGTTTGTATTGATGACAAAATAAGTTGCATTTTCCGGTAAGGAAAATTGCGGATTATTCTAATTAAATAATTTGGGGATTGCATAACCATGTTGAGAAAGGCTTTTTCATCAATTCTTTTTACGGTGCTTGCAAGCGGTGCAAGTGCTGTGATGGCAGCGGATGTGAAAGGATCGGCAGATCATCAATTGTTGAGCCGTTTTCCCGGGGCAGAAATCCGTAATTACATGGCCAAGGATTATGATTCCACTGCCCTGCCAATGAACGCGATCGTCAATCGAAAGGCACCTGGCGATCTGCTTGAATTGGAAGGAAAAATCACGAGCATTTCCTACCGGATACCGGGTGAACGATCTGCCCTGGAGGTTTTTAGAAATTATGAAAAAGCACTGAAGCAAGGGGGCTTTGAAAAATTGTTTACTTGTCAGGGGCCTGAAGCATGTGGCGCTGACATGATGCCTTTCATTTCCTTCGAGGACCGGACCCGTCCCAGCTCTTTTGGAGATGCAGTTTTTGGAAGCCCAAGTGAGCGTGTTCTACTCGCGCGTCGTAGTGATGATGCAGGCGAGGTCCATGTTTTCCTGCATGTGGTCGAAGATACTGCCAACAATAGAACCTATCTCTATCAACAGATAGTAGAGGGCGAAGAGATGGAGGCAGATCAGGTAAGCGTGCTTCAAGCTGATGAACTGCAGAAATCGCTTGAACGCCAAGGATATGTAGCTATCCCTGGTATCTACTTTGATAGTGCCAACGCAGAGATTAAACCCGAGTCCGGCGCGGCTCTAGCAGAGATGGCTAAAGTGCTGGCTGGCAATGTTGCGGTGAAATTCTACGTGGTGGGCCATACTGACAATCAGGGCTCTATTGAAACAAATCTTGCGCTATCGCAAGATAGGGCTCAAGCCGTTGTCGAAGCCCTACGCACTTCGTATGGCATTGATGCGGCAAGGCTGGCTGCAAAAGGGGTGGCATCTTTTTCGCCGGTAGCAAGCAATGCCCAGGAAGCCGGGCGAGCCCGTAACCGACGCGTTGAGCTTGTGGTGCAGTGATTCATAAGTAAGCTGAAAGGGCAGTAATGATTTCCTTTACTGCCCTTTTCCACTCTTGGTAAGCGTGGATGGAAATCTATAAAAATTATTTTACATTCCGGCCACTGATAGAGTAGCTGCTTACACGGTTTTTCTCAAAATGAACATGCAGTGCCCGGTTGCTTGTGACTTGTTCGGTGACTGCACTTGTCCCTCCCACCGGAAGAAGGTTCATCGCCTGGTCAATAAGGGAGTTCGTGTTGCTATCCACGTCATACCTCCAATATTCAGGACCAGATGGACCATAGCTGGTGGACTCAGGCTTGCCGTATAGGCTTCTGACTTCCTCTGAGGTGGTGACTCCTACCTTGAGGTTTTGCGCGAGCGCTGCCGTGCTGAATTTGTCGCCTTTCCCGCCAGATAGTGTTTCACATGCGGTCAGTGACATGCAAACGCCGAGAATCAAGAAAATCTTGCGCAACATAATTGCCCCATATTTAGAAAAATTATATTTGATTTGAATATCAAGCAATTCTAATTAATGATGATTTCATGCTTGACGGCGGATTCTAGCACTAAAAATTGATTGGAATGTGCAAAATAAATGGAGGTTTTGCAGCGCCAATGGCCAATAAAAAAATCTGTCATTTAATGAAAATGAGAATTTTTATATTTGCATGAAATATTGATGTATAAATACCAGAATTTAGGTATTTTATTCTTTAAAATCATAGGCTTAGGAATGCTTCCATGCCTGTCCCGGTCAGATGATTTTGATGAAATTCGGACGGCTTGAAACGCGGGTAATCCAAGTGAAATACGTAAAAGCAGTGGCAGGCCTCTGGTCACCCTATGAAAATTTCATTTTGTAAATAAAAAGATCAGAAAGTTAATATTTCTTCTCTGGTTTCTATCTGTCATTGCTCTGTTTTCTGGATTGACCATGCCGGACTGGTGTGTCGGTACTGGACAAGGGTTGCAGCAGCGGTTCTTTGTGCGCACTCGCCTTGGCTGCAAGCCGCCCGGAGCCGGAGGCTGGTGTTCAGGCGCGTGACGGCCCTGAAGCAAGCGGCCGGCAGGATGGGGGTGGAACAGGTTAAAAACGAGGGTCAACGGAAAGCTGAATTAGTAAAGGGTATTGGATGGACGTCACGCTTGCGGTGTTTGTACTGGTCTATGTGGCCATGGGGGTGGGCCACCTGCCGGGGTTCAAACTGGATAGGACTGGGGCGGCGGCGGTCGGGGCGATGGTGCTGCTGGCGCTCGGCTATATCTCGCCGCAGGCAGCCTGGAATGCGATTGACTACCGGACCATCGGCCTGCTTTTCGGTTTGATGGTGGTGTCTTCCGCTTTTGTGGTGTCCGGCTTCTATGACAAGGTGGCCCGATGGGTGGGAGAGCTGGATGTTTCGCCGCCCCGCTTGCTGGCCATCCTGATCGCCGTAGGCGGAGGGTTGTCGGCCATCCTGACCAATGACGTGGTGGTCGTGGCCATGACACCGGTGCTGGTGTCCATCACGCTCACGCGGGGCCTGAACCCGGTGCCTTTCCTGTTGGCCTTCTGTTTTGCCGCCAACGTGGGTTCGGCGGCGACGATCATCGGCAGTCCGCAGAACATGATCGCGGCCGAGGCGCTGGGGCTGTCGTTCAACGGCTTCATGAAGGTGTCGGCACTGCCGGCGTTGCTGGGCCTGCCGGTCATCTGGGCGACGGTCGCCCTGCTCTATCGGGGTAAGTGGCTGCGCGCGGCGCCGCCGGCCAAGGCCGGCGCGGTGGTGGAAGCGCCGATGGCGTTCGACCGGGTCGAGACCGCCAAGGCGGCAGTGGTGACGCTGCTCATGGTGGGAGCTTTTGTCTTCAGCAGCTGGCCGCATATGCTGATTGCCCTGGGCGGCGCAGCGGTGTTGCTGGTCAACCGGGGTATTTCATCGAAGAACATGCTCAACCGAGTCGATGGCGATCTGTTGCTGCTGTTGATCGGCCTGTTCATCGTCAACCAGGCGGTGGCCGCCACGCATCTGCCCGAGCATCTGTTGAGGTCGCTCAGCGGCATCGGCCTGCAGCTGACGGATCCGTTGTCGATGTTGGCGGTGATGTCGGTGTTGAGCAATGTGGTGGGCAATAACCCGGCCGTGATGCTGGTGGCGCCCTTCATCCATGGCGCGGCTGACCCCGAGGCATTGGGTGCGGCGATCGCACTGGGGACAGGATTTTCGTCGAACATGGTGATCTTCGGCAGCCTGGCCGGCATCATCGTGGCCGAACAGGGGCATGCCCAGGGCGTGACGATCGGATTCGTGGAGTTCACGCGCGCCGGTCTGCCGGTGGCTTTGCTGTGCCTGGCGCTGGCTGTGGGCTGGATCGTCTATCTCGGCTGATGTCTTCCCGCCTTGAACATCGTGCGGAAGTATGTAAAGTTAACATTACTTATTGACAGGTTTATTTGTCATCCATAAAGTAACGTTATCTTTACATCGGAGTGCCGTCATGTCTTTTGTCACCGCGCGAGTTCGGCCTGCCCAGGCGGCCCGCAGCTATCTCCTGCGCACCTGCGCTTTCATGGGGGTCTATGTGCTGCTCAACCTGGCCGCGATCATGGGGGGATTTGATGGCGTGGTGGGCAGGCCTGCGGGATGGGCGTTGGCCGTGGCGGTGGCGGCGCCCGTGGCGGGCCAGGTGTGGGCCACGCTGCGTCTGATGGCCGGCTGCGACGAGTATGCGCGTGCACTCATCGCCAGGGGTTTCATCTTGGCCGCCGGCGCCACCCTTTCCCTGTGGACGGCCTGGGGCTTCGGCGAAACCTATGCGGCGGCCGCGCATGCTCCCGGCTGGCTTATCTATCCCTGCTTCATGGCCTTGTTCGGGTTGATGACGCCGTTGATGCGAAGGAGCCGTTGGTGAAAAACCGCTTGCGAGTGTTGCGGGCCGAGGCGAACTGGACGCAGGCCGATCTGGCCGAGTACCTGGGCGTGTCGCGTCAGGCGGTCAATGCCCTGGAAACCGGCAAGCACGCGCCATCGCTGGACCTGGCCTTCCGGATCAGCGCCGTGTTCCAGCTGGCGGTGGAGGATGTCTTCGAGAATCCGTATCTATCGGCAGGGGATTAGATCGCGCTATTGGCCATTGCAGCGATACGGCTGGCCTAACCCCACCGCAAGGCATGATCCTAGGGAAACCCCGGGGTTATGCCGGCACCGGCCCGGCTTCTAGAATACGGCCCATCTTCTGTTCAGGAAGACCGGCCCGGCAAATTGCAAAGGCGCAACTGCCGTCAGGGTCATTCAGCAAGTCTATTGGTCGACAACGGCGTCGACATTCTGCCGGTCTCTCGGCATCTCCCAATACCACTCACGTCTACGCGACTTACGGCGTCGGCCTCTGCTCGTCCGTGCATTGCGTGCGCGGCGTAGAGCCCTGCGCGCCGCCGCCGCGCAAGGGGTTTACCAACATGAGCATGAACCGCCGTCAGTTCCTCTCGTCCACCGCTGCCACCGTGGCTTCTTCGACCCTGATGGGGCTGACGGGCACGCGCGCTTTTGCGGCGGGCGAGGAAAAAATCAACGTCGCCGCCATCTATGACCTGTCGGGCGGCCTGGATATCTATGGCAAGCCGGTCATGGATGCCTTGCGCTTCGCGGCCGAGGAGGTCAATGCGCAGGGCGGGCTGTTGGGCCGGCCGCTGAATTTCATTGCCTACGACGCCCAGTCGAACATGCAGCTCTATGCGCAGTTTGCGCAGCAGGCTGCGCTGCGCGACAAGGCGGCGGTGGTGCACGCAGGCATCACGTCGGCTTCGCGAGAGGTCGTGCGGCCGGTGCTCAATCGTTATCGCACGCTTTACTTCTACGACAACCAGTATGAAGGCGGCGTGTGCGACCGCAATTACTTTGCTGCCGGGGTGACGCCGGCGCAGACAGTGCAGAAGCTGGCACCGTATGCGGTCAAGAAGTGGGGCAAGAAGGTCTATATCGTGGCGGCTGACTACAACTACGGCCAGATCGTCTCGAACTGGGTACGCAAGTATGCCGCCGATGTGGGCGGCAAAACGGTGGCGGTCGAGTTCTTCCCGATGGATGTGACCGACTTCGGCGCAGCTATTTCGAAGATCCAGGCGGCGTCGCCGGACTTCATCTGGTCGGCGCTGGTGGGGGGGGCGCACATGTCGTTCTACCGCCAGTGGAAGGCCACTGGCATGACCGGCCAGATTCCCCTGGCTTCGACCACGTTTGCCGGCGGCAATGAGCACATCGTGCTCTCGCCCGAGGAGTGCAATGGTTTCCTGGTGTGCCAGAACTATCTGCAGGAACTGCCGGGCCAGGCCAATCTGGATTTCGTCAAACGCTTTCACGCCCGTTACGGCGCGGACTATCCGTACATCACCGAGCTGGCGATGGGCGCCTATCAGGGCTTCATGCTGTGGGCCGAGGGAGTGCGCAAGGCTGGCTCGCTCGACCGCATGAAAGTAATCGAAGCGCTGGAATCGGGCGTGGCCATCGATGCGCCCAGCGGCCGCGTGACGCTGGATCCCGCCACTCACCATTGCACGCTGGATGTGCACATTGCCGAGGTGCGCGACCGCAAACTCAACCTGGTCGAGAGCTTCCCCCAGCAGCGTCCCAGCGATACCGCCGCGGTCTGCGATCTGATCCAGAATCCGGCCGACAACCGGCAGTACGCCATCAAGTTCTGAGCGCATCATGGATCTTGCTGTTATCTATGCCATCGACATCCTGGGGGCGATCGCCATCCTGGCGCTCTTGAGCGTGGGGCTGGCAGTGGTCTTCGGGATGATGAAGATCATCAACCTGGCCCATGGCGAGTTCATGATGCTGGGCGGCTATGTGGCCATTCTGGCCACCAACCAATGGGGCGTGCCGATCTGGCTGTCCATGCTGGTGCTCGCGCCCCTAGCGGTAGGTGTGTTCGGCGTGCTGGTCGAGCATCTGCTGGTGCGCCATCTGTATGGCCGCATGATCGACACCATGCTGGCCACCTGGGGCCTGTCGCTGGCGGTCATCGGCCTGGCGACCATGGTGTTCGGCAATACCACGGTCGGGATCTCCGCGCCGCTGGGCGGGCTGTCGATCGGCGCGCGTCAGGTCAGCGGCTATACGTTGTTCCTGATCGGGTTGGCGGTGGTGGTGATGCTGGCGCTCTGGTGCCTGTTGCGCTTTACCGACTTCGGGTTGCGTGCGCGCGCCTGCATGCAGAACGCCGCCATGGCCAATGCCCTGGGCATGAATCCCAACGGTGTCTACAAGCTGACCTTCGGCCTGGGGGCGGCGCTGTCGGGCTTGGCCGGTGCGGTGCTGGCGCCTTTGACTGGGGTCATCCCCACCATCGGCGCAGCCTATATCGCCAAGGCCTTCATCACGGTGATCAGCGGCGGCAGCGCCGTCATTGCCGGTACGGTCAGCGCCTCCAGCGTGTTTGGCGTCATCAGCCAGGGCGTGACCTTCCTGGCCACGCCGGTCTATGGGCAGGTGGCCCTGCTGCTGGCAGCCATCATGCTGATCCGCCTCTTGCCGCAAGGTATCACCGGTCGATTCTTCAAGCGAGCCATCTGATGCGTGTACCTGTCTTTTCCCTGGCGCTTGGTGCGCTGGCAGTGGTGGCCGCGTTTGCCCTGCCGGCCATGGTCGACATGTTCAGTCTGCTGTCCATGACGGTCTACCTGATCATGGCCTTGCTGGCCCTGAGCCTGGCCTTCGTATGGGGCCATGGCGGCATTCTGTGCTTTGGCCAGGCGGCCTTCTTCGGGCTGGGCGCTTACGCCTGGGCCGTGGGCGCGTTCAACTTCGGCCCGGGGTTGCTGGCACTGGCACTTGCCGTGCTGGTGCCGGCGGTGTTCGCGGCCTTGCTGGGCTATTTCATGTTCTACGGCAAGATCAGCGACGTCTATCTGGGCGTGATCACGCTGGCGGTCACGCTGATCCTGTTCAACCTGATGAATTCAACCTCGGGTGACAGCTACCGGATCGGCGAGGCGCTGCTGGGCGGCTTCAACGGTATTCCGTCGATCCCGCCGCTGACGTTGCCGGGGGCGGACGAGCCGCTCATGCCGGAAGGATCGTTCACGCTGGTGGCGCTGTTGCTGGTGGCGGCCTACTTCGGTCTGCGCCTGGTGATGGCTTCGCGCTTTGGGCGCGTGGTGGCTGCCGTGCGCGAGAACGAGCAGCGGGCGCTGCTGCTGGGGTACAACGCCAGCGCGTACAAGCTGGCGGCCTTCACGCTGGGTGGCGCCCTGGCGGGGCTGGCCGGCATGCTGTATGCCAACTGGGGGGCCTTTGTCAGCCCGGGCGTGTTCGGCCTGGCGCAGTCGGCCCAGATCATCATCTGGGTCATCGTGGGCGGACGCGGCACGTTGATCGGGCCGATCATCGCCTGCGTGGCCCTGCAGGCCATGGTGACCGAGCTGGGGGCGCAGCAAAGCATCGACACCGGCGTGGTGCTGGGTGCGATTCTGATTCTGTTCGTACTGCTGATCCCGCGCGGCCTGGCGCCCACCTTCATGGACCTGGCGCGGCGCCTGACGCGCGGCGCAGGCCGTACCCCCAAGGAGCAGACATGAGCGAGATGCTGTTGGAGACCCGTGGCCTGGGGGTCAGCTTCGGCGGCGTGCATGCGGTGCGTGAGGTGGACTTTCGTCTGCTGCGCGGCGAGGTGCGCTGCCTGATCGGCCCCAATGGTGCCGGCAAGAGTACGTTTTTCAAGATGCTGTCCGGCCAGCTTCGGCCCAGCCGGGGCGAGATCCTTTACAAAGGACGAGCCCTGCGTGGCCTGGCCACGCATGAGGTGGCGCGACTGGGCATCGGCATCAAGACCCAGGTGCCGAGCGTTTTCGAAGGCCTGAGCGTGCAGGAGAATCTGCTGCTGGCCGCCGCCCGGCGTGCCGGGGACGAGCCGGCGGCGGTCGCCGCGCAGGTGCTGGAAGAAATCGGCCTGCAGGCTGTGGCGCAGACACCCGCCAATGCATTGGCCCACGGGCAGCGTCAGTGGGTCGAGTTGGGCATGATCCTTGCCTCGCGCCCGGAGCTGGTGCTGCTGGATGAGCCGGCGGCCGGCATGACGCACCACGAAGTGCGCAAGACCGCTGAATTGATCGGGGCCATCAACCGGCACAGCACGGTGGTGGTGGTCGAGCATGACATGGCCTTCATACGCCTGATCGCCGGGCGCATCACCGTATTCAATCAGGGCGAGGTGCTGGCCGAAGGCAGTTTCGATGACATCATGGCCCATGCCGAAGTGCGCGCGGCCTATCTGGGCAAGCAAGGAGAGGCGCATGTTCAAGGCGCATGAGCTGAAGGCCGGCTATGGCCGCATCCCCGTGTTGCACGGCCTGGGCTTCGAGATCGGCGCAGGCGAGTTCACCGGCGTGCTGGGGCGCAATGGCATGGGCAAGACCACCTTGCTGCGCGCCCTCATGGGCGAAGTGCCGCTGACCGGCGGCACCCTGACGATGGACGGCAGCCCGATCGGCGCGCTGGCTCCGCATGCGCGCGCCCGTCGTGGCCTGGGCTTCGTGCCGCAGGGCCGGCAGATTTTCCCGGCCCTGAGCGTGGCCGAGAACCTGCGCATGGGCTGCGTCAAGAACCTGCGCGAGGCCGAGGCCAAGATCGCCTCGGTGCTGACGGTGTTTCCGCGTCTGCAGCGCTTGCTGGATCGACCCGGCGGCAGCCTGTCCGGAGGCGAGCAACAGTTGCTGGCGCTGGCACGCTGCCTTTGCGGCGATCCCAAGCTGATGCTGCTCGATGAGCCGACCGAAGGCATCCAGCCTTCCATCTGCGATGAGATCGTCGAGGCCCTGCAGCATCTGCGAGCCGCCCATGGCATCGCCATCCTGCTGGTCGAGCAGGACATTGATTTTCTGTGTGCGCTGTCCGACCGGATCCTGGTGCTGGAGAAAGGCGCACTGATCGCCGATGTCCCGACCGCGTCCACCACCCCGCAAGAGATCGCCCGGCGTTACGGCGGTCTGCAATCCTGATACGGAATTCCAGATGTCCCTTCCCCGTCCCACCCTGCAAGCGTTGGAGCAGGCGGCTCGCCGCATCGGCCTGAACCTGGATGACGCCACGCTGCGCGCCTATGACCAGATCCTGCAGGCGACTTTCGCCGACTACGACCAGGTCGATGCCCTGGTCGACCAGCCGCCGGTGGTTGGCGACCCCCCCCCCCCCGGCGGGCAACCGGAAGACATTCTCA
>JAEWJD010000273.1 GCA_023386765.1 Pseudomonadota bacterium
ATGTAGGGCAGCAGCACCTCGCGATTCGGTTCGCACCAGTCGGCCGAGGCCTGCAGCAGGTGGTTCATGCTGTCGTGCAAGCCGGCCTGGGCATCGATGCGCAGGTCGCGCTGGGCGAGATCATGCGCCAGCTCGGCCTCCAGCAATTGCGCCAGCACCGCCTCCTTGACCGGGAAATGCTTGTAAAGCGTGCGCTTGGATACCCCGGCCCGGGTGGCGATTTGTTCCATGGTCACGGCGGCATAGCCCTGTGAGGCGAACAACGGGCGGGCGATGTCCAGGATGTGGGCCGGGATCTCGGCGCGGCGTGGCGGGCGGACAGGGGCGGCAGGCATGGTCGGGGACGGTGGCGAAAAAGGGCAAGAAAAACACAAGACAGCGTGATAAAGTATACGTCGTTTACTTTTGTGCGGGGCCGTTCATGCGCATTCTTGTCCTGACCTACGGCACCGAGGGTGACACCCGGCCTTTGCTGGCGTTGAGCCAGGCGCTGATCCAGGCGGGCCATGATGTCACCTTGCTGGGCGAGGCCCGTTCGCTGGGGCTGGCCGACACGCTGGCGGTACCCGCCTTGCCGATGGACGGGGATATCCGCCTGCTTTTTGCCGACTGGCATCACAGCGGTCCGCGTGGCGTGGCCAAGGCGCTGGTCGCGCTCACCAATACGCATACCGCAGCCTGGATGGCGCAGACCCTGCACGCCGCCCAGGGCTGCGACGCCATCGTGGTCTCCGGGCTGGCCGGCTTTGCCGGCCTGAGCGTCGCGCAACGTCTGGGTATCCCGGCCATTGGCGCTGGCATGATCCCGCTTACGCCGTCCCGGACCTTCCCCTCTCCGTTTCTGCCGCCGGCCTGGGTGCCGGCCCTGCTGAACCGGGCCAGTCTCGCGTTGACCAACCAGATGTTGTGGCGCGCCCTGCGTCAGTCGCTCAATCGTGCCCGGGCCGAGGTACTGGGCCTGCCTGCGCAGGCTGCGCTCTGGACGCAGCACCCGATGCTCTATGGCATTTCGCCCACGCTCTTGCCGCCGCCGCCGGACTGGCCCGCCAACGCCGTGCTGTGCGGGCAATGGGTCGCGCCCCTGGCAGAGGCTTTCGTGCCCGGCGCCGCCCTGCAGCAGTTTCTCGACACCGGCCCGGCGCCGCTTTACCTGGGGTTCGGCAGCATGACCGGCATCGACCTGCCGCGCATGCTCGAACAGGTCATCCCTGCCCTGGAGGGCCGCCGTGCCGTCATCTGGCCCGGCTGGAGCGATCTGGGCGGCATGGTGCTGCCGGGCAATCTGCTGTGCATCGGCGCCACGCCGCATGACTGGCTTTTCCCGCGCATGAGCGCTGTCATCCATCACGGCGGGTCCGGCACCACGCATTCGGCCGCGCGCGCCGGCAAGCCTGCCATCGTGATGCCCTTTGCCGGTGACCAGTTCTTCTGGGCCGAGCGGCTGCGCCGCCTGGGCATCGCGCCGCGCACGCTGTCTTTCGAGCGGCCCGATCCGGCCGCATTCGCCCGCGCGTTGGCCTATGTCGAAGCGCCCTCGGTGCAGGCCCGGGCCGTGACCATCGGCCAGGCCATGGCGCGTGAGAACGGCCTGGCCGATGGCGTGGCCAGGATCGAGGCTCTGCTTGGCGAGGCGGCGCAGGCGTCCCTCGGCTGAACCGCGCCCTGGGGCTGCCGGGCCTAGGGCCGGGTTTCGTAGTGCCCCATCTCGGTGGCAGCGTAGCGGGGGTTGGCCATCACCGGATGCCACTGGCGTGACAGGGCGAACGACAAGGCGTTCACATCGGGGAAAGCCTCTCGCAGCACGGGGTTCCGGTGGACGAAATACTCCTCCAGCGTGCCCGTGCTCATGGCGATCAGCATGCACAGCGTGCCCTGCAGATAGGTGTTCTCCTGGGCATTGAAGGTGATCTTGAAGCGGCTTTGGATCGCCTTGGCAATGCGCACGGCCCAGGCCGTATTGATCCGGTTCCGCAGCACCAGCAGCTCGTTCATGCTTGACGCGTAGTAGGAGAATGCCGCGAAGAAAGCGGCGTTTTCTTCATAGCGCCGGCAGTAACGCAGGTTGGTGTCGAAGATCGCCTGGAACAGATCCTTGTTGCCGCCCTCCCGCGGGCGATTGACGTTCCAGGTTTCCAGGAACAGCGCCAGCAGCACGTACACGCCTTCGTTGGTATCGCGGAAGTAGTTGTAGAACGTACCTCGCGACAGGCCGGTGTCGTTGAGCAGCATCTCGACGGTGATGCGCCCCGTGGGCGACTGCTCGATCCGCTCTGCGATCTTGCTCAGGATCAGATAGCGCGTGCGCTCGGCCTTGCGCACGCGCCGGTTGAGTGACTGCGCCTGCAGCATGCCGACGAAGGTGGCCGCTTCAGGTTGAACATCCACAGGGGCGTCGCTTTGCGTATCCGTCGTCGGGGCGTCTTTCATGCATACGTCCAAAGGGAAGGGTTCAGGGAAGAATGTAGTGAACTATATATCCAAAATTAGACGTAGTGTTCTGAATACTCCGAAATATAGACAGCGAGTACTAGCGATAACCCCGATATTCGATTTCTTGACCCTCTCTGAAACTATACATACCATCCATATCTGACTGTATGTATAAATTTGGCGCATGGGTGTTCGGGCGCCGACGAGCAGAACACGGCCATTCAGGTAGACCATCATGATGAGCAAAGGCGCGAGCGTCAGATTCCAATCCGTCAGCAAGCACTATGGAGACGTTCAGGCGTTGCAGGAGTTCTCGCTGGATGTGGCGGCAGGCGAGTTCATCACCATTCTCGGCTCCAGCGGTTCCGGCAAGAGCACCGTGCTCAACGCCCTGGCAGGGTTCTCGCCGGCCAGCGCCGGGGAGATCTTCGTCAACGACCAACCGATCACGTACGCCCCGCCGGAAAAACGCAACATCGGCATGGTGTTCCAGAATTACTCGCTGTTCCCGCACATGAATGTGCTGGAGAACGTGTGCTTTCCCTTGCTGATGCGCAAGATGGACAAGACGCAACGGGAAACGTTGGGCCGCAAGGCACTGGATATCGTGCGCCTGGCCGACTTTGCCGCGCGCAAACCCAAGGAACTGTCCGGCGGGCAGCAGCAGCGCGTGGCGATTGCCCGGGCCATAGTCTTCTCGCCCTCCTTGCTGTTGATGGACGAGCCCCTGGGGGCGCTGGATCTCAAGCTGCGCGAAGCCTTGCAATTCGAGATCAAGGAAATCCAGCACCAGTTGAACTGCACCGTGATCTATGTCACGCATGATCAGCGCGAGGCGCTGGCCATGTCCAACCGAATCGCCGTGCTCCGGGCCGGCCGGATCGAGCAGGTGGGCACGCCAGCCGATATCTACGACAAGCCGAACAACCGTTTCGTGGCGGACTTCATCGGCAATACCAATCTGCTGCCGGTGGAGGCGGGCGCCCGCGGGGGGATCCGCATCCCGGATATCGGCATCGAGCTGGGCGACCTGCGGCTCACGCCCACGCCGGCCTTCGTCAGCATCCGCCCCGAGCGCTTGCGCCGCATTGTCGATCCCGTGGGCGTGTGCGTGCGCGCCGTGCTGCAGGAAGAGATCTTTCTGGGCGACGTGGTCGAGTGCTCGGCCGTAACGGCCAGTGGCCGCGTCATTCATTTCAAGGAATCCCGTCTGCAGGGCGCCGCCCGGCTCGAACGCGGGCAGACCCTTCATCTATCCATCAATCCGGAAGACCTGGTGTTTGTACAGGATGCGTAGTGTCCGTCAATTGATGCCGTCGTTTCACTTGTCCTAGTCCCGAGGTCGATTCATGAACATCACTCTTTCCGGCCGGCAGTTGTCTTGCGGTCTCGTTGTCGCCCTGGCCCTGGCGCCAGGGCTTTCCCAAGCCAAGGATCCGGTGGTCTTCGCCAGTTATGGCGGCGTCTGGGCCGACACCATCAAGGAGGTCTGCGGCGTGCCTTTCGAGAAAGAAACTGGCATTCCCGTGAACATGGTGGCCACCGACAACTCCATCGCCCAGATCCGCATCCAGCAGATGACCAAGAACGTGCAATGGGACATCGCACCGACCGAAGGCGATGCCGTCATCATCGCCACGGAAAACAACTGGCTTGAGCCCCTGGATTGGAACTACATCGATCCCGAGGGCAAGATCTCCGAAGCGGGTCGCATGCCGACCGCGATCGGGGCGGTGGCTTACTCCGTGGCCATTGCCTATCGCACCGACAAGGTGCCCGAAGGCAAGACGTTCAGCGGCTGGAAGGATTTCTGGGATGTGAAGGGCTTCCCCGGCCCGCGCTCGCTGCGCAACACCCCGGTCGAGAACCTGGAGTTCGCCCTGATTGCCGATGGCGTCGCGCCGGCCGAAGTCTATGACGTGCTGGCCACCAAGGAAGGCATGGACCGCGCTTTCAAGAAGATGGACGACATCAAAGAGCACATCACCGTGTGGTGGTCCAGCGGCCAGCAGCCGCCGCAGATGCTGGCCACCGGCAACGTGTACTACGCCACCACTTTCAACGGCCGGGTGGCGCCGCTGCAGGCCCAGGGCGTGCCGGTGGACATCAGCTGGAACGGGGCGGCGATCGAGCTGAGCAACTACTCCATCCCCAAGCATGCCAAGAACAAAGAGGGCGCGCTGCAGTTCATCAAGTACTGCTGGAACGACCCGCAGCGCCTGGCGCAGATCGCGCGCAAGCTGCCTTATTCCAGCTTCAACGACGAGATGTACCAGTACCTGGATGAGGACTACGCCAAGAAGCTGCCGACGCACCCCCAGAACGTCGACAAGCAGTTCAACTACAACGCCGAGTTCTGGGCCAAGCATCGCAAGCAGATCCAGGCACGCTGGGACCGCTGGCGTCTGCAGTAATCGCATCCAACCCTAGAACCGGATAGATCAAGATGGGAATCCTGTCTTCCTCAGTGCTACGGCGCGGCCCGGCGTGGCTGCTCGTGCCTGCATTGTTAGTCATGGCGGTCGGCTTTGTCATTCCGCTCGGCGAGGTCGCGCAATGGGCGTCGACGCTGGAGCTCTATGTCGAGTTTTTCGAGCCCGGCAACCCGTATCGCCTGATCATGATCGACACCTTCATGCTGTCGATCGGCGTGGCATTGCTGACGGTGGCGCTGGCCTATCCGGTTGCCTATTACCTGACCCGCACCCAAGGGTTGGCGCAGAAGCTGTTGCTGATCGGCATCCTCACCCCGCTGTGGGTGAGCGTGCTGATCCGCACCTATGGCTGGATCGTCGTGCTGGGCCGTACCGGCCTGGTCAACAGCCTGCTGATGGCGCTCAATGTCACCGACCAGCCGGTGCAGCTGCTGTACACGCGCTTTGCGGTGTACGTCGCGATGATCCAGGTGCTGCTGCCCATTGCCGTGCTCATGCTCTACGGCGCCATGGCTTCCATCAACGATACCTTCGTCAAGGCGGCCCGCAGCCTGGGGGCCAGCGCCTTCAATGCATTTCGCTATGTGTTCTTCCCGATGACGGCCAACGCCGTGATCGCCAGCGGGATCCTGATCTTCGTGCTGTCGCTGGGGTTCTTCATCACGCCGGCCCTGGTGGGCGGCCCCAACGATGTGCTGATTTCCAATGTCATCCAGACCCAGGTCAATGAAACCATGGACTGGGAGCTGGCGGCCACGCTGGGCGTGATTCTTCTGGCTGGCGGCGCGCTCCTGGTCGCCGTGCTGGTCATGCTGGTGCGCAAGGCCTTGCAGAGCGACCTCAATGGAGGGGTGAAATGAGCCGCGCCCGACCCAAACGGCAATGGGCATTGCCGCTTTATGTGGCAGCGATCCTGCTGTACCTGCTGCTGCCGCTGGTGATCGTCATTCCCATGTCGTTCAGCAATACCTCCTATCTGGCCTTTCCTCCCCAGGGGCTGACCTGGCACTGGTATGGCGAACTGTTCCGCTCTGATGGCTGGATGAACGCCATCTACCGCAGCCTGTTCGTGGCGGCGATGTCGGCGGTGGTGGCCACCATCCTGGGCACGCTCAGCTCGCTGGCGCTGGCGCGCAGCAAGAAAGGCTGGACGGTCTTCATGCGCTGGCTGTTCCTCGGGCCGCAGGTCGTGCCGGTGATCATCCTGGCATTGGGCGTGCTGCTGCTCTTCACGCGGCTGGGCCTGTACGGCTCGTATACCGGCATCATCATCGCCCACAGCACGCTGGCGCTGCCCTTTGTGATCATGGCCACCCTGGGCGTGCTGCAGCAGACCGGCGAGTCGCTCGAGAAAACGGCGCGGGTGCTGGGCGCGAACCCTTTCCAGGCATTCTGGCATGTCACCTTGCCGTGTATCGCGCCTTCCGTCTTTGCCGGCTTCGTGTTCGCCTTTTTCGTCTCCTTCGACGAACTGGTGATCTCCCTGTTCGTCATGGCGCAGAACGAAACCCTGCCCATGCGGATCTGGGCCGACGTGCGCCAGGACCTGTCGCCGGTCGTCGCGGTGGTGGCGACCCTGCTGATCATCGTCACCGCCATGGTGCTGGTGCCGATCGAACTCCTGCGCCGCAGACGGGCCCAGGAAACCGGTTTGAGCAAAGAGCATTGATATGGATTCTGGAAACATCATGACGGCAAGCTACGAGCACCTGATTCGCGAGGCCGGGCGCGCACCCCGGTTCGACGACCTCTATCGGCAAGGCCTGCCATCGACCGTCTATGGCGTGCTGCGCCGGGCAGCCGAGCGCTATGGCGATCGTCCCGCCTGGTCGTTCATCGACGAAGGAAGCGGCAAAACCTGGCGCGAAGTGCTCCAGGCCGTCGACGGCGCTGCCCGGGCCCTGCATCGCGCCGGTGTCCGACCGCAGTCGCACGTGGCGATCATGGTCAACAACATCGAGGCCTTCCCCCTGTGCTGGCTGGCGCTCGCCAGGCTGGGCGCCACCATCGTCCCCATCAACACGGCCTACACCGAGCGGGAAGTGGAGCATGCCCTGACACTGTCGGAGAGCCAGTTTCTCGTCATCGAGAGCGAGTTCCTGCCGGTGCTCGAACAGGTGGCGCAGACGCCGGTTGCTGCGGCCAACACGCTGGTAGTGGGCCAGACCGCAGCGCGCGCGCCCTATCAATCCTGGGAAGGCCTGCTGGACGCCTCCCGGGACGACCCGGAGCCGGTGGTGGACGCAGTGGGCCCGTCTTCCCTGTTGAACATCCAGTTCACGTCCGGCACCACGGGTTTCGCCAAGGGCTGCATGCTCACGCATGAGTACTGGCTGGTGCTCGGCCTGGGAGCCTGCGTGCTTTTTGGTGAGCGCATGCGCCGCATCTACATGGGCCAGAGCTTCTATTACATGGTGTCGCAGCGCCTGCTGATGAACGCCATGCTGATGGGCGCGGAGCTGGTCATTCCGCGTCGGCCGGGCTCCAAGCGCTTCATGCCGGATGTCATCGCGCACGATTGCGACTACTGCTCGATGTTCGAGATGGCCTACAAGCAGGGCCTGCGCGTCGAGGACAAGACCAACCGGCTCAAGCTGGCAACCATCTTCGGCTTCAACCAGGCGGCGGCGCAGAACTTCGAGCAGGTGTTCGACACCCAGGTGCAGGAGTTCTACGGCATGACGGAAATCGGCGGCGCCCTGTACCTGCCGCGTGAAGTGCGCCCCAGCGCCTATGTCTCGGGCACTTGCGGCGTGGTGGCGCCCTTTCGGGAGGTGCGCGTGTGCGATCCCGAGGGCAACACGCTGGCCGATGGCCAGATCGGGGAGCTGTGCGTGCGCGGCCCCGGCATCATGCTGGCCTATTACCGCAACGACAGCGCGACGGCCGACGTGTTCCATGGCGACTGGTTCCGCACCGGCGACCTGTTTGTCAAAGACCCCAGCGGGCACTACCGCATCGTGGGCCGCAGCAAGGACATGGTGCGCCGCAGCGGCGAGAACATCCCCGCCCAGGAGGTGGAGGCTGTCATCCGCGCCCTGCCGGAAGTCAGCCAGGCAGCCGTGGTGGCGGTGCCGGACGATTACTGCGGGGAAGAGGTCAAGCTCTATGTGCAGCTCAATGATGGCGTCACGCCAGAGCAGTTGCCGGTGGCGCGCCTGCTCGAACACGCGCGCGCCAACATGGCGGCATTCAAGGTGCCTCGTTACTACGCCTATGTCGAGCGTTTTGAGCTGACGGACTCGTTGCGCGTGCGCAAGAAATCGCTCACGGAAGGCGTCAAGGATCTCACCCTGGATGCCTACGACGCAAAAGATCAATGCTGGCGCTAGCCTAGGCGCGCCGGTGTCGCAAACCCTATCGAGTGGATATATGGAAATTCTACGAGACACCCAGAATGCCGTTCGCATTCTCACGATCGCGAATGAGCGTATTCACAATGCCTTTGGCGCGGGCATGGCGCAGGCTCTGCTGGATGAACTGGACGAGGCAGACCGCGATCCGGCCATCCGGGCCGTGGTCGTGACCGGCGCCGGATCGGCGGCGTTCTCCACGGGCCATGACCTGCGGGAGATCGAAAGCGGCGCCTATCTGGAAACAGATCTGGGCGAAGCGCCATTCCTGCGTCCCCTGACCATGGACAAGCCGGTCATCGCCGCCGTCAATGGCCACTGCTACGCCGCTGCCTTCATTCTGGCGCTGTCCTGCGATATCCGCGTGGCCAGCGAGAATGCCGAATTCGGCTCGCCCGGGGCGCGGCTGGGCATGTTGCCCGAAGGCGGCCAGTTGTCGCGGCTGCCCACGCTGCTGCCGCGTGCGGCCGCACTCGAAATGATGATGACGGCCGCTCCGCTGACGGCACAGGCTGCCTGCCGCCTGGGCTTCGTGTCGCAGGTGGTGCCCAAGGGCCAGGCCCTGGACGCAGGGCTGGCGCTGGCGCACAAGATCGCCGCCAACGCGCCGGCCGTCATCACGGCCATCAAGAAAGGCCTGCAGGCCTCCGATTCGACGGACTACGATGCCGCGCTGGAGTATGAGTTCCGCGAGGCGCGCCGGCTGGAGCAGCGGGCTGACGCCAAAGAGGGCGTGCGCGCCTTCTTTGAAAAGCGTGCGCCGCTTTTCACCGGCCAGTAAGGTCTGCCACCCATTTCAGGAGCACACATCATGTTCAAGGCGATTCAGATACAGAAAGATGAGCAGGGCTACCGCGCCCGCCTGGAGTCGATCGCGCCCGCCCAGCTGCCTGAGGGCGACGTGCACGTGCGCGTGTCGCACTCGACGGTCAACTACAAGGATGCGCTGGCCATCACCGGCCGCGCGCCGGTCGTGCGCAGCTTCCCCATGGTGCCCGGCATCGATTTCGTGGGTACCGTGCAAGAGAGCGCCAGCCCGGATTTCAAGCCGGGCGACCAGGTGCTGCTCAATGGCTGGGGCGTGGGTGAGACCCACTGGGGCGGCCTGGCGCAGCAGGCGCGGGTCAAGAGTGACTGGCTGATCCGCCTGCCCGAGGGCCTGAGCCCGCAGCAGGCCATGGCCATCGGCACCGCTGGCTACACGGCCATGTTGTGCGTCATGGCCTTGCAACGCCACGGCCTGAAGCCGCTGGACGGGGATATTCTCGTGACGGGGGCGGCTGGCGGCGTGGGTTCCACGGCCGTCGCCCTGCTGTCGTCGCTGGGGTATCGCGTGCTGGCCTCCACCGGGCGCGCCGAAGAGGCTGACTATCTGCGCGCCCTCGGCGCCAGCGAGATCATCGATCGCGCCACGCTGAGCGAGCCGGGCAAACCGCTGGCCAAGGAGCGTTGGGCCGGCGCCGTGGACAGCGTGGGCAGCCATACCCTGGCCAATGTCTGCGCCGGGACCCGCTATCGCGGCGTGGTCACGGCCTGCGGCCTGGCCCAGGGCATGGATTTCCCCGGTACCGTGGCACCGTTCATCCTGCGCAATGTGACGCTGGCCGGCATCGACAGCGTGATGTGTCCGAAGGCAGACCGCCAGCAGGCCTGGGATCGCCTCGCGCGCGAGCTGGACCTGCAGAAGCTGGCCCTTATCGGGGCGCGCACGATCGGTCTGGGCGAGGTCATCGACGTGGCCGGCGCCCTGCTGGCCGGCAAAGTGCGCGGGCGCATCGTGGTGGACGTCAACCGCGAGTAAACCGATCGGCTTCTGCCGGCCCGCCGGGCCGGCAGAAGTCAGCGCAGGCGGGAGAAGTCCAGCAGATTGGTTTTGATGAGCGTCAGCATCTCGGCCAGCTCGTGGCGCTGCTGCTGGCTCAGGCCCTGCAGGATGAGTTCGCTCATCTCATCGCTTTGGGTGCGCATCTGTTCGACCATCGCGCTGCCTTCGGGCGTCAGGAAGACCAGCTTGGCGCGCCGATCTTGTGCATCGGCGGCGCGCCGCACCAGCGCCATGTTCTCCAGGCGCTCGATCAGGTCGCCCAGCGCCGCGCGGCCCAGGTCCAGGCGTTCGGCCAATTCGCTTTGCGACATACCGTCGTGACGCGACAGGTGGGCGATGACCCACCATTGCGAGCGCGTGATGCCCTGCGGCTTCATGACCTCGTCAAAGACCTTGCGGCGCAGACGCGAGACGTCATGCATCAGAAAGCCTAGCCGCTGGTCCCAATTTTCTTGTTTCTTGTGGGTCTTGGTTGCCGTCATTCGTCATCCAGGCGGATCAGCCGTTTGCCGAGATTGCGGCCATTGTACAGATCGGCAATCGAGCCCGGCGCCTGCTCGATTCCCTGCAGAATCTCCTCGCGATAGCGCAAGGCGCCGCTGCGGATCAACGGGGCCAGGTGGTCGATGGCTTCCTCATAGCGGTCTTCATAGTCCCACACCAGAAAGCCCGTCATGCTTGCCGCCTTGTTCAGCAGGTGACGCTCGACACGGGGACCTTGCGGCCAGGGATCCCAGCTCGCGATCGAGGCCGTGCCGCAGATGATGATCCGGGCGTGGCGGTTGATCTGCGGCAGCACAATGTCGCTGATGCGCCCGGCGGTGTTGTCGTAGTAGATATCGACGCCCTGCGGGCACGCCGCCTGCAATTGCTGCGCCAGATCGCCCTGGCGGTAGTCCAGGGCGGCGTCGAAACCGAAGTCGTCGATGCAGATGCGGCACTTCTCGGCGCCACCGGCAATCCCCACCACCCGGCAGCCGGCCATGCGCGCGAGCTGGCCCACGATCGAACCGACCGCGCCGGCGGCGGTGGAGACCACCACCGTCTCGCCGCTCACCGGGCGGCCCAGCATGCGCAGCGCGAAGTAGGCCGTCACGCCATTGAGGCCCAGCACGCCCAGCGACAACGAAAGCGGCAGATCGGTTTCGCGCACGATGCGGCGGATGTCGCTGCCGTCGCTCACGGCATAACGCTGCCAGCCCAGCAGCCCCATCACCTGGCTGCCTTGCGGGTAATCGGGGTGGCGCGAGGCGACCACGCGGCCTGCAGAAAACGCCCGCATCACCGCGCCCAGCGGCACCGGATCCGAATAGTTGGCCACGGCATTGGTCCAGCCGCGCATGGCGGGGTCGACCGACAGAAAGGCATTTTCGACCAATAGCTGACCGGGCGAGAGCTCGGGCACGGACTCGGTGCGGATCTCGAAATCAGTGGCCTGCGGGATCCCATGAGGGCGGGAGACGAGAACAACCTGTTGGTTCTGTAGCGACATGATAGATAACCCTTGGTTGAAAAAGTATGCATCCATAATGTATGGTACCGTACATTAATACTTCAGGCGGGGCCTCCCGCGCAGGAGACACCATGGCAGGGCTGTACTTCGAGCAGTTCCACGTTGGTCAGCGTTTCATGCACGACATCCGTCGCACGGTCACCGAAACCGACAACGTGCTCTTCACCACCATGACCCACAACCCCGCGGCCATTCATCTCGATGTCGAGTACGCCGCGCGGCACACCGAGTTCGGCCGCCCGCTGGTCAACAGCGCCTTCACCCTGGGCCTGATGGTCGGTATCTCGGTGGGCGACACCACGCTGGGCACCACGGTCGGCAACCTGGGCTGGGATGAGGTGCGGTTTCCGCTGCCGGTGTTCGTGGGCGATACCTTGCACGTCGAGACGTCGGTGCGGGAGCTGCGGGACAGCAAGAGCCGGCCGGCCAATGGCATCGTCATCTTTGCGCACGCGGCCTACAACCAGCGCGACGAACTCGTGGCCTCGTGCCTGCGATCCGCGCTGATGCTGCGCCGGCCTGCGGCGCAGCCGGTCTGACACGGAGGCCAGGAACATGGACTTCTCCTTGAGCGAAGAACAGCTTGCCATCCAGCGCGCCGTGCAGGACACCGTGGTCCGCTTCGACGACGACTACTGGCTGCAGCGTGACCGGGAGGGCGGATTCCCGGAAGACTTCTACCGTAGTATGGCCGAGGCCGGCTGGCTGGGCATAGCCATGCCCACCGAACATGGCGGCGCCGGACTCGGCATCCTTGAGGCCGCGTTGATGATGGAGGCGGTCTCGGGCAGCGGGGCGGGGCTGAGCGGCGCGTCGGCCATCCACATGAATGTCTTCGGCCTGCATCCGGTGGTGGTGCATGGCAGCGAGGCCCAGAAGGCACGCTGGCTGCCCCCGATCATCAGCGGCGAGCAGAAAGCCTGTTTCGGCGTGACCGAACCGAACGCCGGGCTGAACACCCTGAGGCTGCGTACCCAGGCGGTGCGCCAGGGGGACCGCTACGTGGTCCATGGCCAGAAGATCTGGATTTCGACGGCCCAGGTGGCCAACAAGATTCTGCTGCTCGCCCGCACCACGCCCTTGGAGCAGGTCACGGAACCGACGCGCGGGCTGAGCCTCTTCTATACCGACCTGGACCGCCAGCGCATCAGCGTGCGCGAGATCGAGAAAATGGGGCGCAAGGCGGTCGACTCGAACGAACTTTTCATCGACGGCCTGGAAATCCCGCTCGAGGACCGCATCGGCGAGGAAGGCCTGGGTTTCTCGTACATCCTGCATGGCCTGAACCCGGAACGCATCCTGCTGGCCGCTGAGGCCACCGGACTGGGTCGCGCCGCCCTGCGCCGGGCGGCCGGCTACGCGGCCGAACGGATCGTGTTCGACCGCCCGATCGGCCAGAACCAGGGCATCCAGCACCCCCTGGCCGAGCGCTGGGTTGACCTGGAGGCCGCCGAACTGCTGTACCGGCGTGCCGCCTGGCTGTATGACCAGGGCCGGCCCTGCGGCCCCGAAGCCAACGCGGCCAAGTTCTTCTGTGCCGAGGCTGGGTTTCGCGCCTGCGAGACGGCGGTGCTCACCCATGGCGGCATGGGCTACGCCAAGGAGTTCCATGTCGAACGCTATCTGCGCGAAGCCATGCTGCCGCGCATCGCGCCCGTCTCGCCCCAGTTGATTCTCTGCCACATCGCCGAGAAGGTGCTGGGTTTGCCGAAGTCTTACTGAAGCGGGACAACATCGGTCCCGCCGACCCGAGGAGATGAAGTTGCAAAAGCCATCCGAAGCCATCATCGCCCGTGCGCTGGCCGACCCCATCCCTATGCCGGGCAGGTCGTGGCGCCTGCTCATCCCTGCCGGGCGGCTCGCCGGCGAGGCCCGAACCCTGATCGAGACGCCGGACCGCCACGGGCTGGCCCTCTGACTCGGAGACGAATGACATGCAGGCATTGAAAGGCATGCGGGTGGTGGACTTCAGCAAAGTGCTCGCGGGGCCGCTCTGTACCCAGTACCTGGGCGACATGGGGGCCGACGTGATCAAGGTCGAGCCGCCGGGGGGCGACGACACGCGTCACTGGCCGCCATTTCGCCAGGATGACGGCACGGTCTTCCTGAGCGCCAATCGCAACAAACGCAGCATCATCCTGGACCTGAAGACGCCGGCCGGGCAGGCCGCGGCGCATCGCCTGATCGCCGGTGCCGACATCGTCGTCGAGAGCTACGGCCCCGGCGTGACCGCCAAGCTCGGTATCGACTATCCGAGCGTGCGTACCCTGCGGCCGGAGCTCGTCTACTGCAGCATCTCCGGTTTCGGCAGCCAGGGGCCGCTGAGCCGCGCCAAAGGCTATGACGTCATCCTGCAGGCCTTCAGCGGCATGATGGCGCTGACCGGCGAAGCAGACCGCCCGGCGGTGCGCAGCCCCATCTCCCCCATCGACCAGGCCACCGGCATGCATGCTGCCATCGGCATCCTGGCTGCGGTGGTGCAGCGCCTGCGCAGTGGCCAGGGGTGCAAGGTCGAAGCGTCGCTGTTCGACACAGCGCTCGGCTTCATGGGCTATGTGATGCAGGGCTACTGGGAGCGGGGCAGCGAGCCGCGCCGTTGGGGGTCGGCGCATGAGTCGCTGTGCCCGTACCAGGTCTTCGAGGCCAGCGACGGGCCGCTATTGCTGGGCGTAGCCAATGACTCCTTGTGGCGGACCTTCTGCGCCACCGCTGGCCGCCCTGAGCTGGCCGACGACCCGCGCTATGCCACCAATGCCGACCGGGTGCAGCGCCGCGAGGCCGTGCTGGCCATCGTGGCCGATTGCCTGCGTCGCGACACCTGCGCGGCCTGGATCGCCAGGCTGGAGGCCGCCGGCATTCCCTGCGCGCCGATCCAGAGCCTGGGCCAGTTGGTCGCACATCCCCATACCGCAGCCAGCGGCATGGTCCAGACGCTGGCTGACCCGCTGCGCGGGGCCCTGAATGTCGTCTCCCAGCCCCTGCGTTTTGATGGCGAACGGCCCCGGCCCAGCGCACCACCTCCGGCGCTGGGCGCCCACACCCGCGACATCCTGCGCGAGCTCGGTTACGACGACGCAGCCATCTCGCGTGATTTCCTGTCCACTGACGGAGTGCACTGATGCCTATCCACCTGGACGTGCAGGACGGGATAGCCTGCATCACGCTGGACCGCCCCGAACGGCGCAACGCCCTGGATCAGGCGCACTATGACGCGCTGTCCGAAGCCTGGTGCCAGGTGCGCGACGATGCGCGGATCCGTGTCGCGGTCATCACCGGGGCGGGCGACAAGGCGTTCTGCGCCGGCGCGGACCTCAAGTCCTTCGTGACCGCGCCGCCCTCATTCGAGCAGCTGTTGTTGACCCAGCGAGGGCAGTTGCTCAATCGCGGCCTGGAGGTGTGGAAGCCTGTCGTGGCGGCGGTCAACGGCCATTGCCTGGGCGGGGGAATGACGCTTTTGCTGGCGACGGATCTGCGGGTGTGCGTGCCCGCCGCCACTTTCGGGCTCACGGAAGTGAAACGCGGGCTCTTTCCTGCCAATGGCGGCACCCAACGCGTCGCCCGCCAGTTGCCGCACGCGATCGCCATGGAACTGCTGTTGCTGGGCGATGCCTTCGATGCCGAGCAGGCCCGCCAGTGGGGCCTAGTCAACGCCGTGGTGCCGACGGAGGCTTTGATGGACCGCGCCATGGATTACGCCGCCCGCCTGGCCGCCAATGCCCCCCTGGCCGTCCAGGCCGCCAAGGAGCTTGCCGTGCGCAGCCGCGATCTGAGCCTGGCCGATGGATTGCGGATGGAGCAATTGTTCCTGCGCCTGTTGCAGGACTCGGAAGACGCCGCCGAAGGCGCGCGCGCTTTTTCAGAACGCCGCCTGCCGGCATATCAAGGAAGATAGAGGAGACGCATCATGGCATTGAGATCCTTGTTGTTCGTGCCCGGCGACAGCGAGCGCAAGCTCGCCAAGGCGGCGGCCAGCGGCGCCGACGCCCTGGTGCTCGACCTGGAAGACTCGGTTGACGTGGCCAACCTGCCCACGGCCCGCGAGATGGTGCGCGAATACCTGCTGGCCCGCCCGCAGACGGGGCCGGCGCTGTGGGTACGCATCAACCCCCTGGACTCCGGGCTGGCGCTGGACGACCTGGCCGCCGTGGTCGGAGCCGCTCCGGCGGGCATTCTGCTGCCCAAGGGGGAGGGGGCTCGCGACATCGTCATCCTGGATCACTACCTGCAGGCCCTGGAGGCGCGTGAAGGATTGACCCCAGGCCGTATCGGCATCATCCCCGTGGCCACCGAGACCCCGGGCGCCCTGTTCCAGCTGGGCAGTTATGCCGGCAGCAGTGCGCGTCTGCGTGGCTTGACCTGGGGGGCGGAGGATCTGGCCGCCGCCGTCGGGGCGATCAGCAACAAAGCCGATAACGGCGAGTACGACTTCACCTACCAGCTGGCGCGCTCCCTGTGCCTTCTGGGCGCGCACGCCGCCGGCGTGCCGGCCATCGACACCATTTCCCCGGGCTTTCGCGACAGCGACGGCCTGCGCCGCGATGCCGCGCGTTCGCGGCGGGCCGGCTTCACCGGGAAAATCGCCATCCACCCGGATCAGGTGCCCCTTATCAACGAGGCTTACACCCCCAGCGACGAGGAGCTCGCGCGTGCGCGGCGCATCGTCGATGCCTTCGAGCAGTCGCCCGGCCTCGGCACGCTGCAGCTCGATGGCGAAATGCTTGACCGCCCGCATCTGAAGCAAGCCCTGCGCATCCTGGCCGGCGCGCCAGAGACCGCTCCACAGCAACGCAACTGACGACCCGCTTCGGACTGCCCGGCGACAGGGCAGCCGTCCATCCAAGGAGACAGCCATGACCCATCCCCTGATTCGGCGCTGGTGCGCCGCCCTGTTGCTGGCCGCTTCATCCGGCATCGCCGTCGCAGCCCCCTATCCCAGCCAACCGATCAAACTCATCACCGCCTTCGGCGCAGGCAGCGCCAGCGACATGGTGGCACGCATGATTGCCGAACAGCTCCAGCGCCGGCTGGGGCAGCCGGTCATCGTCGAGAACCGCCCGGGGGCATCCGGGCAGGTCGGCAGCGACCTGGTCGCGCGTGCCCAGCCCGACGGCTACACCCTCATGATCGCCACCAACACCACCCATTCCTCCAACCCGCATCTCTTCAAACAATTGCGCTACGACCCCATCAAGGACTTCACGCCCTTGGTGCTGGTCTGCAACTTTCCCTTCGTGCTGGCCGTGAGCAGCGCGTTGCCGGTCCAGGGCGTGCCGGATCTGGTGCGCTATGGCAAAGCCCACCCCGACAAGCTCAACTACGCCTATGGCAACAGCACCGGGCAGATTTCCGCCGCATCGTTCAACAAGCAGACCGGCATGCAGGCGGCGGCCATTCCCTACAAAAGCTCTCCGCAAGCCATGACCGACATCATCGGCGGACGGGCCACCTTCATGTTCGTCGACCTTGCCTCCGCCGCCGGCCAGATCCAATCCGGCAGCCTCAAGGCCCTGGCGGTCAGCACCGAAAAACGCAGCGCACTGGTCCCGGAGCTGCCCAGCGTCTCCGAAGCCCTGGGACAACCCGGTTTTGACCTGGCCGCCTGGCTCGGCATCTTCGGTCCGGCCGGCCTGCCGCCCGAGATCCAGCAACGCCTGGGCGATGCCCTCTACGAGATCGTATCGGCGCCGGACTTCCAGCAGAAACTCAGCCAGATGGGGGCTGAGCCCACGCCCGCCCGGGCCGATGTCTTCGGCCCCTTTGTCGGGCAGCAGCTGAAAGTGTGGGGAGACAAGGTCACCCAGGCCGGCATCACCCCCGACTGACGGGCGTTCGCTCTTGCCGGTGTGTCGCGCCCGGCTTGCCGGGCGCATTGCTTTGCTGCGCGAAGGCGCCGCGCCCCGTCGCGCGGCCGGCTTGCCCCTCGCGGCCCGATCGCCCATACTCAAGCGACCGTGCCCGGCACGGGGCAGGCCTGCTCCTCCTTCATCCGATCGACCCCATGAATCACAACCCCAAACCCGATCAGCGCCAGACGGCGGCTGGGCGCGCCTGTGCCTGGGCCCGCGCACGGCTGCTCGACATCTGGCGCGACCTCATCCGGGTCAACGCCAGCGACCGCCCCTGGGAAATGCCCCTGGCCGCCGCGCTGTCCTCCGGGCTGCCCCTGATGGTGGGCGCCTACTTCGGGCGCATGGACTACGGCCTCATGTCCAGCCTGGGCGGCATGGTGTTCCTGAGCCTGCCCAACTCCTCCCTGCAGCACCGCATGATGATGCTGCTGGCGGCTTCCTTCGGCATGGTGGCCTGCTATGCCGTCGGCGCACTGACCCAGTTCTGGCCCACCGTGATGATCGCCTCGCTGACCTTCATCGCCATCGTGGTCAACATGGTCTGCCGCTGCTATCGCCTGGGCCCGCCGGGCAGCCTTTTCTACATCATGGCGACCGCCATCGCCGCCTATACCCCCGGGCGTGTCGAAGACATCCCCACCCGCGTCGGCATGGTCGCGCTGGGCTGTCTGGTGGCCTGTCTGGTCGCCTTCGTCTACTCGCTGCACATGACGCGCGTCGCGCCGCCGCCGCCGGAAACCCCGCTGCCCAAACCCACCTTCGACTTCGTCGTCTACGACTCCGTCATCATCGGCCTGTTCGTCGGTATCTCGTTGCTGGTGGCCGAACTGCTGCAACTGCCGCGCCCCTACTGGGTGCCCGTGAGCTGCCTGGCCATCATCCAGGGCGCCAGCCTGGTGGCCGCCTGGCATCGCCAGCTCCACCGCATCCTCGGCACGGCCGTCGGCTTGTGCATCGCCTGGGTGCTGCTCAGCCTGCCGCTGAATCCCTGGACCCTCAGCCTGGTGATGATGCTCCTGTCCTTCGGCATCGAAACCCTCGTCGTGCGCCACTACGCCAGCGCCGTCGTCCTCATCACCCCACTCACCATCTTCCTGGCCGAAGCCTCCCACCTCGGCCAGGGCCACCCCGCCGCCGTCATCGAAGCGCGCTTTCTCGACACCGCCATCGGCGCCTTCATCGGCGCGCTGGGCGCCGTCCTGCTGCACAGCCAACGCCTGCGCCCCATCCTCTCGCGCGCCATGCGTGCCGTGCTGCCGCGGCGGGTGAACTGACCCCGCGGGCATAGAAAAAGCCGTTTCCACAGCGCGGAAACGGCTTGCTTATCGGTTCAATCGGCCTTGTCGGGACCTCTGCTTGCCGGCTGCCAGAGCTGGCGCCACCGGCCCCACGGCCATCCTGCCGGCCGTGCCTGCGGCGCCCCTTGCAAGGACAGCTGCACCGGCACAAACCCCGCACGCCGCTTCCAGATCAGCAAACCCTCGCCGCCGTGCTCCAGTGCCCCGTACCAGATGGCGCGCGCACCACGGGCCGCCGGCATGTCCGCCTCCAGCAGCCAGCGCGCAATCTGTGCGT
>JAEWJD010000283.1 GCA_023386765.1 Pseudomonadota bacterium
GCGCAGATCGGCGCCATGGTTCAGCAGGTGGGTGGCGAAGGCATGGCGCAACACGTGCGGCGACAGCGGCGCCTGGACATCGGCCACCCGGGCGTATTTCTTGACCAGCTGCCAGAACGCCTGGCGCGACATGGCCTGGGCGCGCGCAGTGATGAACAGCGCATCGCTGACGCGCGGACCTGCCAGTTCGGCGCGAGCCTGGCCCAGATAGCGCTGCAACCAGTGCGCCGCCTCGGCGCCCAGCGGCACCAGCCGGTCGCGTCCCCCCTTGCCCTGCACCACGCGCAACACGCCATCGGCCAGGCTGACATCAAGCGTGCGCAGGCTGACCAGCTCGGTTACGCGCAGCCCGGTGGCGTACAGCGTTTCCAGCATGGCGCGGTCACGCAGCCCGCGCGCCAGCGACAGATCGGGCGCCTGCAGCAGCGCCTCGACCTGGCCTTCGGAAAGCGTCTTGGGCACACGCAGAGGCTGGCGCGCCGCCTCCAGGCTCAGGCAGGGGTCGGCAGCGCAGCGCCGCTCGCGCAAGGCCCAGGCGAAGAAGCGCCGCAAGGTGGCCAGCCGGCGGTTGGCGGTGGCTGGCCGGCTGTCTTCGTGGCAGGCGGCAAACCAGGCGGCCAGGTCGGCCGCGCTGGCCTCGCACAACTGGCCGGCGGCCCCGGGCGGCGCCTGGGGCGTCTGCAGCCAGCGGGCGAAGGCGCTCAGGTCGCGCCGGTAAGCCGCCAATGTGTTGGCGGCCAGGCCGTCTTCGAGCCAGAGGGCCTGGATGAAGGCATCGATGTCGGCCTGGGAAACCAGGACAGGGGTGTCGGACATGAGGGTTCAGGAGCGGGAGGCGGCCTGTTCGGCGGCAGCCACCTGCAGCCAGGCTTCAAAAGCCTTCAGCGCACCGGGCCGCTCGCTGTGCTGCGGATAACCGAAATAATAGCCCTGCCTTACCTGCAGGGTATGCGCCACCGGCATCACCAGCCGCCCTTCGTCCAGGGCCCGCTGGGCCAGAAAGCGCGGGATCAGCCCCACGCCCAGACCAGCCTGTACCGCGGCCATCACCATGGTGAACAGGTCATAGCGCGGGCCGCCTGCGGCTGAGGGCCCATACAGCAGGTGATTGGCGTCGTACCACTGGCGCCAGGCGTCCGGGCGTGAGGCCAGATGCAGGTGGGTCATGGCCGCCATCAGCGGGCCGCCGCGGGCGCGTGCCTGCTCCAGCAACGCCGGCGCGCAGACCGGCACCAGTTCGCGCTCAGGGAACAGCAGCACGCCCTGGCTGCCCGGCCAGATGCCGTCGCCATGGTAGAGCGCACCGTCAAAGGGCTGATCCTTGAACTGAAAGGGCAGCGTGCGCACCGTCAGGCTGACGGTGATATCGGGCTCGGCCCGCTGGAAATCGGGCAGGCGCGGAATCAGCCAGGTGGTGGCCAATGTGGGCACCACGGCGATATGGATGCTGCGCCCCATGCCGGTGCGGCTGACCAGGCCGAAGGTGTCCTTCTCGATCTGGTCGAGATGGTGACGGATGCGCCCGGCGTACTCGGCGCCATGGTCGGTCAGCACGATACGCCGGCGCACGCGGGTAAAGAGCTGCACCCCCAGGCGCGCCTCCAGGCTGGCGACCTGGCGATAGACCGCGCTGTGGGTGAGCGAGAGTTCCTCGGCCGCACGCGAAAAGCTGCCCAGCCGGGCGGAGGCTTCGAAAGCCTGCAGGGCGCTCAAATTGGGAATACCGTTTCTCATGCGCACGATCCATCGCAAGGTGAGCAGGGCCGGAGGGTCTGCCCCCCCATTGAACAAGTGCCGTCTGCTCACTATCATGTGCAATTTTATCAATTGCATTGTGCAAGTCAGGAACATTATCCTGATGCGATATTTTTCATAATCCAAAATACGAGACACTCCACCCGCCGTGACTTCCTCCACTCGCAAAACCGGCCCTCGCATGGGGGGGCATATCCTGGTCGACCAACTGGTCAACCATGGCGTCAAACATGTTTTCTGCGTTCCTGGTGAGAGCTACCTGGCCGTGCTGGACGGTCTGCATGACGCCAGCATCGATGTCACGGTCTGCCGCCAGGAAGGCGGCGCGGCCATGATGGCCGATGCCTATGGCAAGCTGACCGGCGAACCGGGCATCTGCATGGTGACCCGTGGCCCGGGTGCCGCCAACGCGCTGGCCGGCATCCATATCGCCCTGCAGGACTCCACGCCCCTGATCCTGTTCGTGGGTCAGATCGAACGTGGCATGCGTGAGCGCGAAGCCTTCCAGGAAATGGATTACCGTGCCGTGTTCGGCACGCAGGCCAAGTGGGTGACCGAGATCGATCAGGTCGAACGCATCCCCGAACTGCTGTCGCGCGCCTTCCATGTGGCGACCTCGGGCCGTCCGGGCCCTGTGGTCATCGCCCTGCCCGAAGACATGCTGGTCGAGATGGCCGATGTGGCCGACGCCCCCCACTACGAAGTGATCGACGCCGCGCCGAGCGCTGCCCAGCTCGAGCGCCTGAGCGAGCTGCTGGCCCAGGCCAGAAAGCCGGTCGCCATCCTGGGCGGCACGCGCTGGGATGCCGACGCGGTGGCCGAGTTCGCCCGCTTCGCGCAGGCCCACGCGCTGCCCACGGCCGTGTCCTTCCGCCGCCAGATGCTGTTCCCGGCCGACCATCCCTGCTACATCGGCGATGTGGGCCTGGGCATCAATCCGGCCCTGCTCAAGCGCCTGGAAGACGCCGACCTGATCTTGCTGGTGGGCGGACGCATGTCGGAGAACCCGAGCCAGGCCTATACCCTGCTGGACATCCCCGTGCCGCGCCAGAAGCTGGTGCACGTACATCCCGACAGTGCAGAACTGGGCCGCGTCTATCGTCCCACGCTGCCGATCAACGTGTCGCCGGCCGCCTTCTGCGCCGCGCTCGCCGCCCTGCCCGCAGCCAAGACCGCCCCGGTCTGGAGCGAGGACACCGCCGCCATGCGCCAGAGCTACCTGGCCTGGAGCGATCCGGCCCAGGTCAAGACGCCGGGCAAGCTGCAACTGGGCGAAGTGATGGCCTATCTCGAGGCAAAGCTGCCCGCCGACGCCATCATGGCCAACGGTGCCGGCAACTACGCGACCTGGCTGCACCGCTTTCACCGCTTCACGCGCTATGGCACCCAACTGGCGCCGACTTCCGGCTCCATGGGCTACGGTCTGCCGGCCGCGGTGGGCGCCAAGCGTGCCCAGCCCGAAAAAATGGTGGTGTGCTTCGCCGGTGACGGCTGCTTCCTCATGCACGGCCAGGAGTTCGCCACCGCCGTGCAATACGACCTGCCCATCATCGTGGTGCTGATCGACAACGGCATGTACGGCACCATCCGCATGCACCAAGAGAAGCACTACCCGGGCCGTGTTTCGGCCACCGGTCTGAAGAACCCCGATTTCGCCGACTACGCACGCGCGTTCGGCGGACATGGCGAACGCGTCGAGACCAGCGCCGAATTCGGCCCGGCCTTCGAGCGTGCCGTCGCCAGCGGCAAGCCGGCGATCCTGCACTGCCTGCTGG
>JAEWJD010000288.1 GCA_023386765.1 Pseudomonadota bacterium
CGGCCTTCGACTTCTCGGAGACCAGCACGCCGGCGTCATAGACCGACAGCTTGTAGTCTTCGATGAAACGGGCCTTCTTGTCGTCCGGCAGTTCGGGCAGCGTCTTCCTGATGTCCTCCACCCAGGCCGCATCGAGTTCCAGCGGCAGCAGGTCGGGGTCGGGGAAATAGCGGTAGTCGTGCGCGTCTTCCTTGCTGCGCATGCTGCGCGTTTCGTCGCGGTCGGCATCGTACAGGCGGGTTTCCTGCACGACCGTGCCGCCGTCCTCGATGAGCTCGATCTGGCGGCGCGCCTCGAACAGGATGGCGCGCTCCAGGAAGCGGAAGGAGTTGACGTTCTTGATTTCGGCACGGGTGCCGAATTCGGCTTGCCCGCGCGGGCGCACCGAAACGTTGGCGTCGCAGCGGAAGGAGCCTTCCTGCATGTTGCCGTCGCAAATGCCCAGCCACACCACCAGGCTGTGCAGGGCCCGCGCGTAGGCGACCGCTTCGGCGGCCGAACGCATTTCGGGTTCGGTGACGATTTCCAGCAGCGGCGTGCCGGCACGGTTCAGGTCGATGCCGCTGGCCGGGGCGCCATTGGCCAGCGCGAAGTCATCGTGCAGCGACTTGCCGGCGTCCTCTTCGAGGTGGGCCCGCGTGAGGTTGATGGTTTTCTCTTCTTCGCCCACGAAGAAGGACAGTGTGCCGCCCTGTACTACCGGCAGCTCGAACTGGCTGATCTGATAGCCCTTGGGCAGGTCGGGGTAGAAGTAGTTCTTGCGGGCAAAGACCGAGCGCGGTGCGATCTTGGCGCCGATGGCCAGACCGAACAGGATGGCCCGCTCGGCGGCGCCGCGGTTCATCACCGGCAGGCTGCCCGGCAGGGCCAGGTCGACCGCATTGGCCTGCGTGTTGGGCGCGGCGCCAAAGCGCGTGCTGCTGCCGGAGAAGATCTTCGACTCGGTGGAGAGCTGGACGTGTGTTTCCAGCCCGATGACGATTTCCCAATCCATGGTTCAGGCGTCCTGCGTTGCCGGCGTGCGTTGATGCCAGTCGGTCACGTGTTGATAGCGGTCGGCGATGGCCAGCAGACGGCCTTCGTCGAAATAGTTGCCGATGATCTGCAGGCCCACCGGACGGCCTTGCTCCCCGAAGCCGCAAGGCACCGACATGGCAGGCAGGCCGGCCAGGCTCACGCCCAGCGTGTAGATGTCGGCCAGCCAGTCGGCCGTCGGGTCGTCGCGGTTCTCGCCGATGTTCTTGGCCACGCTCGGGCTGACCGGCCCCATGATCACGTCGCACTGGCCGGCGAAGGCGCGCTGGAAATCCTGCGCGATCAGGCGGCGCAGGCGTTGGGCCTGCAGGTAGTAGGCGTCGTAGTAACCGTGGGACAGCACATAGGCGCCGGTCAGGATGCGGCGCTTGACCTCGTCGCCGAATCCTTCGGCGCGCGAGCGGCTGATCATCTCGTTCAGGTCACTGTACTGCGCGGTGCGATGGCCGTAGCGCACACCGTCGAAACGGGCCAGGTTGCTGGAGGCTTCGGCCGGGGCGATGACGTAGTACGCCGGGATCGCCAGTTCGGTGCGCGGCAGCGAGATCGCCACCCGTTCGGCGCCCAGCGCCTCGAACTGCTGTAGTGCCGCTTCGACGGCAGCGGCCACGTCAGCGGCCAGGCCAGCGCCGAAGTACTCGGCCGGCACGCCGATGCGCAGGCCCTTGAGCGGCTGGCTGGCGGCCTGCTCCTGGGCCTGGGCGGCAGCCTCGAAGGCGGCGCGGATGCGGCCCGGGGCGTTGCTGGTGCCGTCGCAGTGTTCCAGGCTGGTGGCGTCGCGCGGGTCAAAGCCGCTCATGACGTCCAGCAGTTCGAGCAGGTCGCGGCTGCTGGCCGCCAGCGGGCCGGCCTGATCCAGGCTGGAGCCGAAGGCGATCATGCCATAGCGCGAGACCGTGCCGTAGGTGGGCTTGATGCCGCTCACGCCGCACAGGGCGGCCGGCTGGCGCACCGAGCCGCCAGTGTCGGTGCCGGTGGCTGCGACCACCAGGCGGGCCGCCACGGCGGCGGCAGAGCCCCCCGATGAGCCGCCCGGCACGGCACGCGTGTCCCAGGGGTTGCGGACCGGACCGAAAGCCGAGTTCTCGTTGCCCGAGCCCATGGCGAATTCGTCGCAGTTGAGTTTGCCCAGCGACACGGCGCCAGCGGCCTGCAGGCGTTCGACCACGGTGGCGTCGAAGGGGCTGACATAGTCGGCCAGCATCTTGCTGCCCGCGGTGCTGCGCCAGCCCTGTGTGACGAAGGCGTCCTTGTGGGCAATGGGGATGCCCGCCAGCGGGCCGGCCTGGCCGGCGGCCAGCGCCGCATCGGCGGCACGCGCCTGGGCCAGCGTCAGCTCGGGGTCGATGTGCAGGAAGGCGTTCAGGGAGGCGGCCGCCTGGGCGGCCTTCAGGCCGCTCTCGGCCAGCTCGACCGCGCTCACGCGGCGCTCGGCCAGGGCCGTGCGCAGGCCGGCGATGTCGCCGAATTCAGTATGCAGTGCGGATGTCATGGCTTACTCGATGACCTTGGGAACCAGGAAGAGGCCGGCGTTCTGTTCGGGGGCATTGGCCATCAGCGCTTCGCGCCGGTCTGCCGAGGCCTGTTCGGTGACGGCATCCTCGCGCAGGCGCAGCACGATGTCCTCGTGTGCCGACAGGGGATGGGCCAGCGGTTCCACGCCGGTGGTGTCAACGGCCTGCAGGCGTTCGATCAAATGCAAAATGCCGTTCAGTTCGTCCTGCGCGCGGCCACGTTGCTCGGGCGTCAGCTCGATGCGGGCCAGGCGGGCGATGCGAGCCACGTCTTGTTCGTTTAGCGCCATGGGAAAAGTCTAGAAAAAAGGGCGTAACAGGAAAGAGTAACCGGAAGCCACGCCCGGCGCTGACCCGTTACAAAGCATCAATAGCCTCGATTTGTGCGCTATTTACAAGGAAATTATAAGTTATGATTCATGGTTTAATCGCTGCGGCACAGAGGCCCCGATAGTGCAGTCCGGGCCCCGGAGGTCGTGGCTCGACTCCAATTCCTGAATCTAGCTGAGCTCTCATGTTCGGATTCCTCCGCAGTTATTTTTCCAGCGACATGGCGATCGATCTCGGTACCGCCAATACGCTGATCTACGTCCGGGGCAAGGGCATCGTGCTGGATGAACCATCTGTCGTGGCGATTCGCCACGAAGGTGGGCCCAACGGCAAGAAGGTCATTCAAGCCGTCGGCCATGAGGCCAAACAGATGCTGGGGCGTGTTCCCGGCAACATAGAGGCTATCCGGCCCATGAAGGATGGCGTGATCGCCGACTTCACGGTCACTGAGCAGATGCTCAAACAGTTCATCCGCATGGTGCACCCCCGCAACATGCTGGCGCCTAGCCCGCGCATCATCGTGTGCGTGCCTTGCGGCTCGACCCAGGTCGAGCGCCGCGCGATCCGCGAATCCGCGTTGGGTGCGGGTGCCTCCCATGTCTACCTCATCGAGGAACCGATGGCGGCCGCCATCGGCGCCGGCCTGGCCGTCTCCGACGCCAGCGGCTCGATGGTGGTGGATATCGGCGGCGGCACCACCGAAGTCGCGGTGATTTCGCTGGGCGGCATGGTCTACAAGGGTTCGGTGCGCGTGGGCGGTGACAAGTTCGACGAGGCCATCGTCAACTACATCCGCCGCAACTACGGCATGCTGATCGGCGAACCCACGGCCGAACTCATCAAGAAAGAAATCGGTTCGGCATTCCCCGGCTCGGAAGTCCGCGAGATCGAGGTCAAGGGCCGCAATCTGGCTGAAGGCGTGCCGCGCAGCTTCACGGTGTCGTCCAACGAGATCCTGGAATCGCTGACCGCTCCGCTCAATCAGATCGTCTCGGCCGTCAAGATCGCGCTGGAACAGACCCCGCCCGAACTGGGTGCCGACATCACCGACAAGGGCATCGCCCTGACCGGCGGTGGCGCGCTGCTGCGCGATCTCGATCGCCTGCTGCAGGAAGAGACCGGTCTGCCCGTGGTCGTGGCCGACGATCCCCTGACTTGCGTCGTGCGTGGTTGTGGCGAGGCGCTTGAGCATCTTGAAAAACTCGGTGCGATCTTTATCAACGACTGAGTTTCATCATCCGCCGGTTTCCGGAGCGCCCAGGCGCATTCCGGGCCGGCCTGAAGGCACCGGGCCTGCGGGTCCGGGCTGAGCATTCATGCAACGACAAAGCACCCCACCGCTATTTCGGCGCGGACCGCCGGCCGAGGTCAGGCTGGCGGTGCTTGTCGTGCTGGCGCTGGTCTTGATCGTGGTGGATTCGCAGATGCGCATCCTCGAGCCGCTGCGCACGTCTGTCGCGCAAGGGCTTTATCCGTTCCAGCGCGCCGTGCTGTGGCCGCGTGATGCCGTTCAGCGGGTCGACGAATGGATCAACGCCGCGAATCGTATCCGTACCGAAAACGAGGCCTTGCAGCGCCAGCGCATCGAGCTGTCGCAGGTGGCCACTCACGCCGCGCAACTGGCGGCCGAGAATGCACAGTTGCGCCGTCTGCTGGGCGTGACCGACACCGTCGGCCAACCGGCGACCGTGGTCGAGGTGCTGTATGAGCCGCCCAATGCCTTTCATCAGCGCCTGGTGTTCAACAAGGGCAGTGAGGCCGGTATCGCGCCGGGCATGCCCATCATCGACGAAGGCGGCGTGGTCGGGCAGATCGTGCGCGTCACGCCCATGACCGCCGAAGCCGCCATGGTGACCGATGAGCGGGTTTCGATCCCGGTGCAGGTGCTGCGCAACGGCTTGCGCCTGATCGCTTTCGGCAGCAATACCCCGGGTGTGATCGAGGTGCGCTACCTGGCGGCCAATGCCGACCTGAAGGCAGGCGACACCATTGTCACGTCCGGCGTGGGCGGTCTGTTCCCGGCCGGTCTGCCGGTGGCCCGGATCACGGCGGTCGAGCGCGACACCGCGTCGGGTTTCGCGCGCGCGTTGGCCGAGCCGCTGGCGCATCCCGAGCGCTACCGCCACTTCCTGGTGTTGCAGGTCGATGTCGCGGGGGCGGAAGCCAATCGCCAGGAGGCCGATCTTGGCACCCCCTAATTCTTCGTCGCGTCCCTCGCGCCGTACGCTGGGCATGCCCGGCAACGTCCAGCCCGACCGCTTGTCGCAGCCGGCCCATGGCGCCTTCGTCTGGGGGACCGTATTGCTGGCCTGGCTGCTGTCGCTGCTGCCATGGCGGCAATGGCCGGCCTCGCCCGACATCCTGCTGCTGGTGATCGCCTTCTGGAGCGCCTACGAGCCGCGCCGGATCGGCATGTTCACCGCATTCAGCTTCGGTCTGCTGATGGATGTCCACGACGCCGGCCTGCTGGGCGGCCATGCCCTGGCCTACACCCTGACTGCCTACGGCGCGCTGGCGTTGAGCCGGCGCATGCAGCGCTTCGATCTCTGGAGCCAGGCCCTGCATATGCTGCCGGTGTTTTTCGGCGCGCGGCTGCTGCCCCAGATCATCCTGGCCTGGCTGGCGGGACGCTGGGCCGGCTGGGACTGGGCCCTGGGCGTGCTGCTGACCACGGCGCTCTGGCCAGTCTGCGGCTGGGTCCTGCAACTACCGCAACGCCGCCGTGATGATGGCGAGTCGTCCGCCGGTTAAGCGGGCTGTTCATGTTCGAATTCAAGAAAACCGGTCAGCAGCAGAAGCAGCGCTTCCGCCTGCGTGCCTGGGTCGGCGGCTTGTTTGCGCTGGTCTGCTTCGGCATTCTGACTGGCCGTTTCTGGTATCTGCAGGTCGATCGCTACGAGGGATTCTCAGAGCGCGCCGACCGCAACCGGATTGCCGTGCTGCCCATCCCGCCGCGCCGTGGCGAAGTGCTGGACCGCAACGGCGAGGTGCTGGCCCGCAATTACCGCACCTATACGCTGGAGGTCGTGCCGGCTCGCGCCGGCCCCCTCGACGAGCTGTTTGAACGCCTTACGCCGGTGGTCTATCTGAGCCCGGCCGATCAGCGCCGCTTCCGGCGCCGGGTAGGCGAGTCGAGCCGCTATGCCAGCCTGGTGTTGCGCAACAACCTGAACGACACCGAGGCGGCCTGGTTCTCGGCC
>JAEWJD010000342.1 GCA_023386765.1 Pseudomonadota bacterium
ATAGAAATCCCGGACGGGCGCGCACAGCGCGCGCCCGCGGATGATCCTATGGAATGAATCATGGTTTCTTATTTCCTGCGCCGTTTGCTGGCTGCCGTGCCGGTGATGTTCTTCGTTGCGCTGTTCGTCTTTCTCTTGTTGCGCCTCGCGCCGGGCGACCCGGCCCAGATGATTCTGGGCGACCAGGCCACGCCCGACCAGCTTGCGGCGATCCGCGAGCACCTGGGCTTGAACCAGCCGTTGCCGCAGCAATTCCTCCATTGGCTGGCCAACGTGCTGAGCGGTGACTTCGGTACCTCGCTGATTTCCAGCCGCCCGGTGCTCGACATGATCGGCCAGCGGCTGGGGCCGACGCTCGCCCTGGCTCTGGTGGCGATGGGCCTGACCGTCATCATCTCCGTGCCCCTGGGCGTGCTGGCGGCCTGGCAGCACACCAAACTGATCGATCGCGCCATCATGGTGTTCTCCGTGGTGTGCTTCTCGGTACCTATCTTCGTGATCGGCTATGTGCTGATCGGGCTGTTCGCCGTCGAGCTGAACTGGTTTCCGGTACAGGGCTATAAGCCGCTTGCCGATGGCGTCGGGGCCTTCGCCTCGCGCATCTTCCTGCCGGGGCTGGCGCTGGCTTCGATCTACATCGCCCTGGTGGCCCGCATGACGCGGGCCTCGATGCTCGAAGTGCTGCGCGAAGACTATGTGCGTACTGCGCGCGCCAAGGGCATGGCGGAGTCCATCGTGCTGTTCCGTCATGCCTTGCGCAACGCTGCCATCCCCATCCTGACGGTGATCGGCACCGGCTTTGCCATGATGGTGTCCGGGGTGGTGGTGACGGAAACCGTGTTCAACATTCCTGGCCTGGGACGTCTGGTGGTCGATGCCGTGCTGGCACGCGACTATCCCCTGATCCAGGCCATCATCTTGCTGACGGCGGGCACCTATGTCGTGATCAATCTGCTGGTTGATCTGTCGTACGCGATCACCGACCCGAGGATCCGATACCAATGAGCGCCCTCAATACTGCGTTGTCTCCACGCTGGGGCATCCGTCATCGCCTGTTGAACCATCCGCCGCACTGGAGCACGGTGCTGGCCCTGATCGTGCTGGCGCTGGTGATCGCCATGGCGGTATTCGCGCCCTGGCTGTCCAATTTCGAACCGACCCGGATCAATCCCGCGCAACGCCTGAAGCCGGCCTCGGATATCTGGTGGCTGGGCACCGACGCGTTCGGGCGCGACCTGTACTCGCGGGTGCTCTATGGCGCACGGGTGTCGCTGCTGGTGGGCGCCGGCGTGACCGTCGGCTCCATCCTGGTGGGGTTGCCGCTGGGGCTGCTGGCAGGGTGGTTCCGGTCGCTGGATGCCGTGCTGATGCGCATGATGGATGGTCTGATGGCGATCCCCGGCATCTTGCTGGCCATCGCCGTCGTGGCCCTGACCAAAGGCGGGATCGCCACGGTCATCGTTGCCATCATGCTGCCGGAGATTCCCCAGGTGGTACGCCTGGTGCGGGCCAGGGTGCTGGCCGCCCGCGCCGAGACGTATGTCGACGCCGCCGTGCTGCTGGGCACACCCACGCCGAGCCTGATCCGCCGCCATCTGCTGCCCTCGACCATTGCGCCGCTGGTGGTGCAGGGCACCTACATCTACGCCTCGGCCATCCTCACCGAAGCGGCGCTGTCCTTTCTCGGCGTAGGCATCAGTTCTGAGATCCCCTCCTGGGGCAACATCATGGCCGAGGGCCGCGTCTACTTCGCCATGAAGCCCTGGCTGGTGTACTGGCCTGCGGTGGTGCTGTCATTGTGCATTCTGTCGATCAACCTTCTGGGTGATGCCTTGCGCGATCGCCTGGATCCGAAAATGAAGGGGCGCGCATGACGGTCGCCGCAGCCAACGCCACGCCCGTGTTGTCGGTGCGCGATCTGCGGGTGCAGACCTGCGCGCGCCAGCCGGCCGAGATCCTGCACGGGATTTCCTTTGACATCCATCCGGGCGAGACGGTCTGCCTGGTGGGCGAAAGCGGGTCGGGGAAATCGGTCACCTCGCTGGTGACCATGGGCCTGCTGCCCAAGGATGAGCTGGAGGTCTCGGGGGGCAGCGTGCTGCTCAATGGCGAGAACATCGTGACGGCGACCCCGGCGCGCACGCGGGCGCTGCGCGCCTCGACCATGGCCATGATCTTCCAGGAGCCCATGACCGCCCTGAATCCGGTGCTGTCGATCGGGCTGCAGATGGACGAGGTCTATGCCGCGCATACGGCCATGCGGCCGGCGGCCCGCAAGGAGGCCGCTTTGCAGGCTTTTGCGGCCGTGCAGTTGCCCGATCCCGAACGCATCTATGCCAGTTTCCCGCATCAGCTGTCGGGCGGTCAGCGCCAGCGCGTCATGATCGCGATGGCGTTGGCACTGCGGCCCAAACTTCTGATTGCCGACGAACCGACCACGGCGCTGGATGTCACCACGCAGCAGCAGATCCTGAACCTGATCCGGACCTTGCAGGCCGAGCAGGGCACTGCGGTGCTGTTCATCACCCACGACATGGGCGTGGTGGTGGATATTGCCGATCGCGTCTGCGTCATGCGGCGCGGTGCGCTGGAGGAAGCCGGCGCGGTGCACGACGTCCTGCAACGGCCCTCCACCCAATACACCCGTGATCTGCTGCGCGCCGTGCCGTCGCTGGTGCCGCGTCCGGCGCGTGCCCCGGCGGACCACGCGCCGGTGCTGGAGGTCCGGGAGCTGCACAAGCGCTTTGAAATGCGCTCCTGGATGGCGCGTCTGCTGGGGCGTCCCGGTCACGGCGTGCATGCGGTGCGTGATGTCGGCTTTACCTTGCAACGAGGCCGCACGCTGGGCATCGTGGGCGAAAGCGGGTCGGGAAAATCGACGGTGGCCCGCTGCGTCTTGCGGCTGGAGGACCCCAGTGCAGGCGAAATCCGGGTCAACGGCGTAGACATCGCTGGCCTGCAGGGCGCCGGGGCGCTGGCCGCGGCGCGGCGTTCGGTACAGATGATCTTCCAGGATCCCAACCGCTCGCTCAACCCGCGGTTGCGCATTCTGGAAAGCCTGATCGAGGGGCCGCTGAATCTGGGAGAGAGCCGCAGCAGTGCGGCCGCGCGCGCGGCCAGCCTGCTGGAAACGGTTGGCCTGCCCAGGGAGAGCCTGCAACGCTTCCCGCATCAATTCTCTGGCGGGCAGCGGCAACGGATCGCGATCGCCCGGGCGCTGATGATGGACCCGGATGTCATCGTGGCCGACGAGGCCGTCTCGGCCCTGGATGTGTCGGTACAGGCCCAGGTGCTGGCGTTTGTGGGCCGTGTGCCGCCCA
>JAEWJD010000344.1 GCA_023386765.1 Pseudomonadota bacterium
CCGGCAGGGGTCGAGTCCCTAGTATTCGAACGATCGATACCCGTTACTCAAACCCCTTCACTCCGGTGAGCGAATGACAAAACTATTTGGAGACGCGGCCGCCGCCCTGAGCGGCGTGCTCAAAGACGGCCAGACCCTGGCCGTGGGCGGCTTTGGCCTGTGCGGCATCCCGGCCAGCCTGATCGAAGGCGTGCGCGCCAGCGGCGTGCGCGAACTGACCTGCATCAGCAACAACGCCGGCGTGGATGACTTCGGGCTTGGCCTGCTGCTGCAGACCCGCCAGATCAAACGCATGATCGCCTCCTACGTGGGCGAGAACAAAGAGTTCGAACGCCAGTATCTGAGCGGCGAACTGGAGCTGGAATTCACGCCGCAGGGCACGCTGGCCGAGCGCCTGCGCGCCGGCGGCGCCGGCATTGCCGCCTTCTTCACCCGCACGGGCGTGGGCACGGTGGTCGAGCAAGGCAAGGAAACGCGCACGTTCCGGGGCCAGACCTACATCATGGAAGAAGCGCTCACCGCCGATATCGCACTGGTCAAGGCGCAACGCGCCGACCCCAGCGGCAACCTGGTGTTCTCGCGCACGGCGCGCAACTTCAATCCGGACGTCGCCATGGCCGGCGCCATCACCATCGCGGAAGTCGAGGAGCTGGTGCCCGAAGGCGCCATCGACCCCGACGCCGTGCATCTGCCCGGCATCTTCGTGGACCGCATCATCGTCGTGCCCGACCCCGAGAAACGCATCGAGCGCAAGAGCTTTCGCGTGCGCCCCGCCTGAGGAGAGAAACCATGTCCTGGACCCACGAACAAATGGCCGGCCGTGCTGCACAAGAGCTGCATGACGGCGATTACGTCAATCTCGGCATCGGCTTGCCAACCCAGGTGCTGCATCATGTGCCGGCCGGCCTGAAAGTCTGGCTGCAATCCGAGAACGGCCTGATCGGCATCGGCCCGCCCCCCTACGAAGACGAGATCGACCCCGACCTCATCGATGCCGCCAAGCAAACCGTCACCCTGGCGCCCGGCGCCTCGATCTGCGCTTCGTCGATGTCTTTCGCAATGATCCGCGGCGGCCATATGGATCTGACCATCCTGGGCGCCATGCAGGTCAGCGCCCAGGGCGACCTGGCCAACTGGATGATCCCCGGCAAGATGGTCAAAGGCATGGGTGGCGCCATGGACCTGGTCGGCGGTGCCCGCCGCGTGGTGGTGCTGATGGAGCACAACACCCGCGACGGCGGCATGAAAATCATGGAACAGTGTTCGCTGCCGCTCACGGGCAAGCGCGTGGTGGACCGCATCATCACCGACCTCGCCGTGATCGATGTCACCGACGACGGCCTGCTGGTGCGCGAACTGGCACCCGGCGTCAGCGCCGAAACCCTGCAGGCCCGCAGCGCGGCTCCCCTGCGCTTCGCCCACTGACGCACGCCGGGCCGACGGCCCGGCCACCTGCCTCAGGCGGCTTGCGCGTCGGCAAAGGCGCGCAGGTCCTCGAAGATCTCCTGCCACAGGGGATCCGACATCGGAAAGCCCGCGATGTCACGCATGAAAAACATCCCCTCGACCGCCAGAAACGCCATGCGCAGCCGGCGCGCCTGGGGGGTGTGCGCCGAGAAATCGCCGATCCGCGAGGCGTACCAGCGCGCCATCACCCCATCGGTGGCATCGGAGCCGACCAGGGCAGCCAGCACGGCCGCCAGGCGCGAGCGGGTTTCGGCTGGCTCATTCACCGTGATGTCGATATGACCCAGCACCCGCTCGCGCAAGGACGGGTCCGGCGGCAAGCCCCGCTCGAAGACGCTTTTTTCCTTGCGCAGCCAGCGCTCCAGCAAGGCTTCGATCATGGCCTCGCGGGTATGGAAAATCGATTGCACGCTGGATTTCGGCAGGCTGGCGGCTTCCGCCAGTCCGCCAAATGAGATTGCCGCCGCCCCGGCATCCGAAATCAGGTCTTCGGCAATATCCAGCAAGCGCTCCCGATCTATGGTGCGAGGTCTGACCATCTAGGCTTCCAAATCCTGTTATGATACGATCATATGATAACGCTCCGGCGTCTTGGTGCGTGCCTGCCCATCGCAGATTTTTCAGGTACCGAGACACCCCCGCAGCCATCTGTGCTGCATGTGCTGCCCCTGGCGCACCGCTATTGAAATGCCGACCCTGACAAGCCAGGGTCCGTCACTGGTTGGAGAGGACGCTATGAATCGTGTCGCCCTCTTCCAATTGGGGATCGTTCCAGTATCGCTGAACTCTACCCAAACGGAAGACAGTATTTTCGTGCCCGGCACGCGAAGTCCGTTCGCGCCGATGACGCGTAATCTGACTCTGTCCTCGAAGAAACCCAGTACCTGGGTTTCGGCATTTCCGCCAACCACCGATCGAATGCCGACCTGAGGCTTGACCGCCTCAGCCTGTCGCCGCCCTGATCGCGCCTGCGGCGCCTGACCCCCGTTCGTCTCCGCAGGCAGTTTTCCATCCTTTCCCAACACGCTGTGCGCTCGCCCTCGCGGTCGTTGTGCGCTGCCCAGTCACGCCATGTTGAAGACGCCTTACTACCTTATCGATAAAAGCGCCTTGCTGCGCAATCTGGACGTCGTGCGCCAGATCCGTGAAAAATCCGGCGCCAAAGTGCTGCTGGCCCTGAAGTGCTTCGCCACCTGGAGCGTGTTCGACCTGATGCGCGAGCACATGGACGGCACCACGTCCTCGTCGCTGTTCGAAGTGCGCCTGGGGCGCGAGAAGTTCGGCGGCGAGACCCACGCCTACAGCGTGGCCTATGCCGAGCACGAAATCGGTGACGTGGTGGCCCATGCCGACAAGATCATCTTCAACTCGCTGTCGCAGCTGCAACGCTTCGCCCCCAAGACCAGCGGCGTGCCGCGCGGTCTGCGCCTGAATCCGGGCATCAGCGCATCGGGTTTCGACCTGGCCGACCCGGCGCGCCGCTTCAGCCGTCTGGGTGAAAGCGACCCGCAGCGCATCGCGCAGGCGCTGCCCATGATCAATGGCTTCATGATCCACAACAACTGCGAGAACCGCGACTACGCACGCTTTGACACCCTGCTGTCGCAGGTCGAGGAGCGCTACGGCTCGCTGCTCACGCACGTGGACTGGGTCAGCCTGGGCGGCGGCATCCACTTCACCGAGCCCGGCTACGACCTGGACGCCTTCTGCGAGCGGCTGTGCGGCTTCTCCGAGAAGTATGGCGTGCAGATCTACCTGGAGCCGGGCGAGGCCGTGGTGACCGGCGCAGCCACGCTGGAAGTCACCGTGCTCGACGTGATGCGCAACGAAAAAGACCTGGCCATCGTCGATGCCGCCACCGAAGC
>JAEWJD010000350.1 GCA_023386765.1 Pseudomonadota bacterium
CGCTGACGCTCGCCTACCTGTCTTTCTTCATTTCCGAGCACTATCTGGGGGTGTCGGGCGTGGTGGCCACCGTGGTGGCCGGCCTGGTGGTGGGATCGGCCGGGCGCACCCGGATGTCGCCGACCACCTTTGAGTACCTGTCCAATTTCTGGGGGCAGTTCGGGTTCTGGGCCAATTCGCTCATTTTCCTGTTTGCCGCCATGCTGATCCCCAAGCTGATGGCCCAGGCCGATTGGGTCGAGCTGCTGCTGGTGGGCGTGGTGTTCGTGGCCACCTTGGTGGCGCGCGCCATCGTGGTGTTCGGTCTGCTGCCCTTGTTGCGGGTCTTCAAGATCGGCGCCGAGGGCAGCAACCCTTACAAAACCGTGATGCTCTGGGGCGGCCTGCGCGGCGCAGTGTCGCTCGCCCTGGCGCTGGCTGTAACCGAGCAGACCTCGGTGCCGGCCGAGGCCCGCCAGTTCGTGGCGGTGGCCACCACCGGTTTCGTGCTGGCCACCTTGTTCATCAACGGTATCAGCCTGCGTCCGCTCATCCGCAAGCTGGGCCTGAATCAGCTCTCGCCGGTCGAGCGCACCATCCGCAATCAGGCTTTGTCGGTGGTGCTGGAGGTTCTGCAGGGCAAGACCGACGAAATCGCCAGCGAGGATCACATCGCGCCCGAGGCGCGCGCCCACATCCGGGCGGTGTTCGATGCCAGCATGACCGCGGTGCACGACAGCCAGGTCTCGCGCATGAGTCTGGAGCAGCGCACGGCCGTGGGGCTGGCTATCGTGGCGCGGCGCGAAGAGGAAATGTTCTTTGACATCCTCAAGGCCCAGATCGTGGACTGGCGCATGGCCGAAGGCCTGCTGGCACGTGCCGAGCGCCTGGGAGATGCGGTGCGTACTGGTGGCGAAGAGGGATTCGACGCTGCCATCGTGAGCGACGTGCGTTATTCGCAGGCTTTCCGGCTGGCGCTGCGCACTCATTATGTCTTCGGGTTCCAGGGCTGGTTGGGACGCGAGCTGGGCCAGCGCTTCGCCAATCTGCAGTCCAAGCGCTCGGTGGCGCAGCGGCTTATCCAGTTTGCCCGTGAGCAGATCACGCCGTTGTTGGGCGAGGATGCGGCCTTGCGTATCGTGGCCGCCCACCAGCGGCGCCTGGATCTGATCGACAACGCCCTGCAGGCGCTGAATCTGCAATATCCCAGCTACGCCCTGTGGCTGCAGGAAAACTATCTGGGCCGGGTGGCCCGCGAGCTGGAGCGCATCCGTTATCACACCATGCTGGAGCAGTCGCTCATCAGTGGCGAGGTGTACGCCGACCTGATGAACCAGTTGCAGACACGCTGGGAGCATATCGATCAGCGTCCGCCGCTGGACATCGAACTGAGCGCGGCCGAATTGATCAAGCGGGTGCCGCTTTTCGAGGGCCTGAGCGCGGATTCGCTGCGTGCCATCTGCAAGCTGCTGCGCCCCAGGCTGGCGCTGCCCGAGCAACGCATCCTGGCGCATGGCCGGCATGGCCAGGAAATGTGTTTCGTGGCATCGGGGGCGGTGGAGGTCCACCTGCCCGATGGCACCACGGCCGAACTGGGCAGCGGCGAGTTCTTCGGCGAACTGGCATTGCTGGGCGATGAGCACATCAATGCCGATGTGCGTTCGCTGGGCTACAGCAAGCTTCTGATGCTGTCGGCGCGGGACTTGCGCGCGTTGCTGGCGCGCGACCCGGATCTGCGCGAGCGGCTGGACAAGGTGGTCAAGCAACGCTTGCGGGCCATCGAGGGGTGGCGGCAGTTTTCGACGACAGGGCAGGTACACCCGCCGGGGGGCCCGGCCCCCGCGCCGGCAACGGCACCGCCGGCCGCGCCCCAGCCCGAGGCCTGAGCGCGCAGCTCCCTCAGAGGAGGTGCTGGCGGATGTCTTCCAGGATGACCAGCGCGGCTTCGAGCGTGAACTCGCCGGCCTCGATGCGGGTGACGACGTCGGCCACGCTCAGGGTGGCGATCTCCATGACTTCGCCATCCCGGTTGGCCGGTTGCACGCCGGGTGCCAGCACGCAGCGGCTGGTCAGCAGGTCTTCGACCTGATAGCCCTCCGGCAGGCGGCGCTGCATGCGCAGCACGGTACGCAACGGCCCGCGCATGGCGATCTGGTCGGGATCTAGCCCGGCCTCCTCGTCACACTCGCGCACCAGCGCCCGGTCCAGGGCTTCGCCACTGCCGACCAGGCCACCGACCAGGGTGTCCCACATCCCCGGGTCGGTGGATTTGGACAGGGAGCGGCGCGCCACCCAGAGCTGGCCGTCCGGCGTCCAGGCGTTCAGGTGCACGGCAAAGGTCAGCAGGCCCAACGGCCGCATGGCGGCACGTTCGATGGCGCCAAGGCAAGCCCCGGGGACGGTGATGTCGAGCAGCTCGTCGCGCCAGCCGCGCAGGCAACGGGCCTGGCGCAGGGTATCGGCAATGCGTGCCAGGCCCGCATCGAGCGCCGGGCCTGGCATCAGGCCGGGCAGCAATTGCAGGGCCTGGTCTTCGAGGCGTACCAGGCCGGTGTCGCGCAGCGCGTCGCAGGCGGCCAGGGTGGCCCAGCCGCAGCGCTGGCCGGCCAGGTGGACGGGGCGGGCGTGATCAGGGGGGGCTTGCACCGCCTGGGCGCGCAGGTCTGTCTCCAGGAGGGACAGGCGCGCGGCGAGGGAATCGGGGGGCATCGAGGACATGGCGCGGATTTTAGTGCAGGCGCCGGGGTCGCGCCCAGCGGGTGCGGCGAAGGGTCGGCCCCCTGTCGCTATAATTTCCCTGTTTTCCGGCGCGCGGCCGCGCCTGGCGTTCCTGTGACGCCGGCACGGTGTCCTGGGCCGGCATGGCGCGATCCGCGCCCTGTTTCGAGGTCAGCATGAAAATCTGGAAGGGTTTGCCGGGGATCGGCGTGATGGCGCTGGGCACCGGCAATCTTGCGCTTGCCCAGGAAAGGGATGAGCCCGTGTCGCGTGCCTTGCAGGCGCTGACGTTGCACGACGACAGCGGGCTGGGCTGGCATGAGGCCGTGCTGGCGGTTGGTGCGCTGATCTTCCTGGCGGTCTTTGCCATCATGTTCTATTCGGTGCTGTCGCATCGTCGTTCGGGCGAGCGCGGTGAGGTGGCGTTTCGCCAGTCGCTGGGCGTGGAGTTCATCTGGTGTCTGCTGCCTTTCGTGATCGCGGTGGCGATGGCCTGGCCGGCGGCCAGCGCGGCCCTGGCCATGGCAGGGGCGGGCGGGCCGGCACTGCACCTGGAGGCCCAGAGCGAGCCGGGCCTATGGCGGTACCGCTATGAGGATGGCGCGGCCGCGGGCTTGCCGTCAGCCTCCTCGCGTCCGGGACCGTTGACGGCGCCGGCCGACACCGTGCTGCGTCTGAACTGGCGTACGGCGCCGGCCTGTCAGCGCCAGGTGTGGTTCCGCGCCGAGGCGCCGGGCCGTTACCGCATCCCGAGCGGCGAACTCTGTCCGGGGGCGCCTGCCTGGGTCGAGGTACATGCCCTGCCCGAAGAGGCGTTTTCGGCCTGGGCGGCCAGCCAGCGGCGGACCTCACCCTAGGGCGCGCCAGAGGGCCGGCTTCGCCCCCTGCGTCTATTGGTCGCATTGGGCGGCCTGGCGGCTGCGCTTACACTAGCCGCTGCGCGCCATGCATACGCCAATCAGGGCCAGAGCGTCTCTCGCCGCTCGCGTAAGGCACCTTTGCCGACCTCTGCCCGGTACTCCGCAAGAGCAAGAAGCCTCCCGGGCAGGCTCGTGCCGCGCGCGCCGACCCATGGATCCGTTTGCCTGCGCCATCGAGGCGCGGGGCGGCAGTCTGCGCCGATCCATCCGGTTCCTGGCCTGAAGCCACCGTCGCCCTGCCGGCCCAGCCGGTCCGGTGGCGGGCAGGCCGTTGTGCAACCCGCGTATTGGCTGAGTCCATGGACCGCATCATTGAGCGTTATCGCAAGCTGGTTTTCTTTACCTGGTTTCTTACCCTGGACCTGATCATGTTCGGCGCCTTCGTGCGCCTGACCGATTCGGGCCTGGGCTGCCCGGACTGGCCCGGCTGCTACGGCAAGGCTTCGCCGCTGGGTGCGCTGGCCGATATTCATCAGGCTGCCACCGACATGCCGTTCGGACCGGTCACCCTGTCCAAGGCCTGGATCGAAATGATCCATCGCTATGTGGGCGCCCTGCTGGGCCTGCTGATCATCGCCATCACCTACATGGCCTGGCGTTATCGCCGTCAACTGGGCCGCTCGCCGGTCCTGGCCACCGTGGCCCTGGTGGCCGTCTGTGTGCAGGGCGCATTCGGCGCCTGGACCGTGACGCACCGGCTGATGCCGGTGGTGGTGACCGCGCACCTGGTGCTGGGTCTGTCGCTGCTGGCCCTGATGACCTGGCTGGCCGCGCGCGAGCGTCCCCATCTGGCCGTGCCGGCCTATGCCGCCCGGCTCCTGCCCTGGCTGGCGGGCGGATTGGGTCTGCTGGCCGCGCAGGTGACCCTGGGAGGCTGGGTCAGCACCAACTATGCGGCGCTCGCCTGCATGGACTTCCCCACCTGCCATGGGGAGTGGGTGCCGCAAATGGATTTCCACGGTGGTTTTTCGCTCATCCGTGCGCTGGGCGAGTTGCCGTCAGGGGAAATGATCTCGCAGAGCGCGTTGACGGCGATCCACTGGCTGCACCGCAACTTTGCGTTCATTGTCTTCCTCTACCTGGGCGTGCTGGCCTGGCGCTTGCGCCGGGTGCCGGGGGTGAGCGGGCCGGCCTGGCTGATGCTGGCCCTCTTGCTGGCGCAACTGCTGACCGGGCTGACCACCATCTTCTTCCAGTGGCCGCTGCTGATCGCGGTGCTGCATAACGGGGGCGCAGCCGGCCTGGTGCTGGCCTGCGTGGTGGCCCTGGTGCGGCTGTCGACGGCGGGCGGCCCGCCCTTGCGCAAATTGTGAGCGACAGGAGCGCTAAAATGGCCAATATGTCTACCCTCGCTGCTTCCCAACCCGGATTGCTGCGGCAGTATTTCGTGCTGACCAAGCCGAGAGTCACGCAGCTTGCCGTCTTCTGTGCCGTGATCGGCATGTTCCTGGCCGTGCCGGGCGTGCCCGATCTGTCCCGCGTGCTGTTCGGCACGCTTGGCATCTGGCTGCTGGCCGCTGCCGCTTTCGCGATCAACTGCCTGATCGAACAGGAAATCGACGCCCGCATGGCGCGCACGGCACGACGTGGCACGGCCCGCGGCACCATCTCACCGGCCCAGGTGCTGGGCATGTCGGGCCTGCTCGGCGGCGCCGGCATGCTGGTGCTGTACCACCTGGTGAACCCCCTGACGATGTGGCTGACGTTCGCCACTTTCGTGGGCTACGCCATCATCTATACCGTCTTTCTCAAGCCGAGCACGCCGCAGAACATCGTGATCGGCGGGCTGGCCGGCGCCATGCCGCCGGCGCTGGGCTGGGCGACCGTGGCCAACGCCGTGCCGGCCGAGGCCTGGGTGCTGGTGCTGATCATCTTCATCTGGACGCCACCGCATTTCTGGGCCCTGGCGCTGTATCGCACCCAGGATTACATCAAGTCCGGCCTGCCCATGCTGCCGGTCACCCACGGCAGCAAATACACGCGCCAGCAGATGGTGCTCTATAGTTTTGCCTTGTTTGCCGTGACGCTGCTGCCTTACGCCATGCGCATGAACGGCCCGCTTTACCTGCTGGCCGCCGTGGTGCTGGGTGGCATGTTCGTGGGGCATGCCGTGGGCCTGTATCGCCAGTACAGCGATGCCCGCGCGCGCCGCATGTTCCGCTTCTCCATTCTCTACCTGGCGCTGCTGTTTGCGGCCCTGCTGGTGGACCATTGGGTCGGTGTTTTGCTGGCCTGACCGATTTGACGGGGGTTTTGATGTCTGTGTTTTCTGTTGCCCGGCGCCGCGTGTTGCAAGCGGCCGCTGCGATTTCGCTGGCAGGTGTGCTGGCGGCCTGCGGCGACACCCCGCCACCGTTCAAGGGCAGCGATATCACCGGCACCAAGCTGGGCAAGACCCTCGCCCTGACCGACATGAATGGCCAGCCCCGCACCCTCAACGACTTTGCGGGCAAGGTGGCGGTGGTCTTTTTCGGGTTCACGCAGTGCCCTGACGTGTGTCCGACGGCACTGGCCGAGTTGAGCCAGGTCATGCAGACGCTGGGGCCGGACGCCGATCGCGTGCAGGTGCTGCTGGTGACGGTGGATCCCGAGCGCGATTCGCCCGAGGTGCTGAAAGAGTACGTCACGAGCTTTGATCCGCGCTTTCTGGCCCTGACCGGCACGCCCGAGCAGATCAAGCAGGCAGCCGGCGCTTTCAAGGCCTACTACGCCAAGGTGCCCACCAAAGACGGCGGTTACACCATGGACCATACCGCTGCCTTCTATCTGATCGACGGCAAGGGTGAGTCGCGCGTGCTGGCCAACAGCAATCTGGGTGCCGAGGGGCTGGCCCACGACATCAAATTGTTGCTGGACCAGAAGCCGAACTGAGGCCTGGGGCTCAGGCCCCGGCAGCCGCTTGCGGATCGCGCCAGGCCTGGTAGGCCCGGCGCGCATTGTCGCCCAGCTCGTCCAGGCGCAAGGTCTGGCGGCGCGCCATGATCAGCGTGGCATAGGGTGTGGCCAGTGCCGCCGCCTCGGCGCACAGGCGGGCTTCCTCGCCTTGCGAGGGTTTGCGCTGGCGCCAGTAGTTGATGGCCTGTTCCAGGTCGGTCAGCGTGATGACATCGTTCATGTCTAAATTGTCCCAGAATGTTGCTGACGCCCTCCGCGGGCGACGTTTTGGCAGTCTGTGAAGTCGGGCGTAATATTAGGCCGCAAGCCATCCTGCTTCGCAGCGCGGCGGCCCTCGCGGCTTGAGCGTCCGAGGCGGCGAGGCAGTTCAGAGATGCCAGGGTGCCTGCCCCACAGGATGCCACAGGAGACCGCATGACCCATTCCAACCCCTTCGTTCTACCCGGCCTGGGACAGGATGCCGATCTGTCCGGCAACCCCCTGTTGGCCAGCATGGAAATGATGCGCCAGGCCTGGAGCGGCCTGGCCGGATCGGGCGGCCTGGGCCAGAGCCTGCCGCTGACGCCGCCGCTCAACCCCGAAGACCTGGAGCGCCGCATCGCCGAGCTGCGCACGGTCGAGGGCTGGCTGCGCATGAATCTGCAGATGCTCAGCAGCACCATCCAGGGGCTGGAGGTGCAGCGCGCCACCATCGCCACCCTGCGTTCCTTCGTGAGTTCGGTGCCGGGCATGCCGCAGGCCGCCGAAGGCGCACCTTCGCCGCTTGAGGTCGCGCTGGGTCTCAAGCCCGCGCCGGCCCAGGCAGCCAGTGCGCCGGCCGAGCCGCCCGAGAGCGCCACCGAGACGGTCAACGCCGCCGCCCAATCGGCCTCGCAGGCCTGGTGGGACATGTTGAACCAGCAGTT
>JAEWJD010000355.1 GCA_023386765.1 Pseudomonadota bacterium
GCTCATGATGTGTCCTCAGTTGCGCAGCGGCTTGCCGGTGTCCAGGGTGTGGCGGATGCGGGCCTGGGTTTCAGGCGTGCGCAGCAGCGCCATGAATTCGCGCCGCTCTACCGCCAACAGCCAGGCCTCGTCGACCCGGCTGCCAGGGTCAACCTCGCCGCCGCACAGGGCGACGGCGGCCGCGCGCGCTACGCGGTAGTCATGGGCGCTGATCAATCCTCCCTCGCGCATGTTGACCAGCGACATCTCGAAGTTGGCAATGCCCGCGCGCCCCGCCACCGCAATGGCGCGGCGCGGCGCCCGCGGCGTATGGCCGGCATCGGCGGCCGCGCGCGCCACGCGCAGCGCGATCCAGGGCAGTTCGTCGGCATTGAAGGCCACGATGTCGTGGGCCTGGGCATAACCCATGTCGATCGCCTGCAGGGCGCTCTTGCTGACCTGGGCGGTGGCCACGTTCTGGAACACGGGTTGCAGGTAGAGGAAGACTTCGTTCGGCGTGGCGGTCTGGCGCGCCAAATCATGGGCCCGGATGGCCAGCCAGGCGCTGCCGCCGCCGGCCGGGATCAGGCCCACGCCAGCCTCGACCAGGCCGATGTAGCTTTCGAGCGCCAGGACGCGATGGCTGGCGCGCATCAGGAATTCGCAACCGCCACCCAGCGCCATGCCCTGCACCGCGGCCACGATGGGGATCTGCGCCTGCTGCAGGCACAGCGAGGTTTGCTGGAAGGTGTCCACCATGGCGTCGAGCTGGTCGTACTCGCCGGCCTGGCAGGCCAGGTAGACCTGCTCGAGGTTGGCGCCCACGGCAAAGGGGGCTTCGTGCCAGAAGACCAGGGCATCGAGGTCGCGCTCGGCGCGGGCGACTGCCTCACGGATCCCGGCCAGCACTTCGCTGCCCAGGGTATGCATCTTGGAGGTCAGCGATAGAAAGCCCAGGCGTGCATCCTGGCCGGGCAGCTGCCACAGACGCACGCCCGGGGCCTCCCAGAGCGTGTCGCCACGGGGGTTGGGCGACTCGCCCACCAGCCGCTGTGGCAGTAGTTGGCGTGCGTAGACGGGCAACGTGGAGCGTGGCTGCAGGGTGTCGGTGCGAGCCGAGTACGAACCCGCGTCGTTGTGCACGCCCTGGCGTTGCGCCACCCAGGCGGGCAAGGGCGCATCGCTCATGCTGCGGCCGGCAGCGATGTCATCGTCGATTGCCTGGGCCAGCGCCTGCCAGCCGCTGGCCTGCCAGGTCTCGAAGGGGCCCTGGGCCCAGCCGAACCCCCAGCGCATGGCCTGGTCGATATCGCGCGCATTGTCGGCCACATCGGCCAGGTGCACAGCGCTGTAGTGGAACGTGTCGCGCCACAGGCTCCAGAGGAACCGGGCCTGGGGATGCTCGCTGGAGCGCAGGGCGGCGAAGCGCCTGGCCGGATCGCGTTGTTTCAGGATGGCATCGACCTCGGGCGCCACGGCGCCGGTGGCCGGCAGGTACTGGCCACTGGCCGGGTCGAGCGCCAGGATGTCCTTGCCGACTTTTTTGTAGACGCCTGCGCCGGTTTTCTGGCCCAGTGCACCCTGCTTGATCAGGGCCTGCATCCAGTCGGGTAACTGAAAATAGCGATGCCACGGATCTTGCGGCAATTGCTCTTGCATGGTGCGCACCACATGCGCCAGGGTATCCAGGCCGACTACATCGGCCGTGCGGTAGGTGGCGCTCTTGGGGCGGCCGATGCGCGGGCCGGTCAGGGCATCGACCTCGGCGAATGACAGGCCCAGGCGCGCCGTATGATGCAAAGCAGCCAGAATGGCGAAGACGCCGATGCGATTGGCCACGAAGTTGGGTGTGTCCAGCGCACGCACCACGCCTTTGCCCAGCTGCGAGGTGAGCCAGGTTTCCAGCTGATCCAGCACCTGAGCCTGTGTGTGGGGCGTGGCGATCAGTTCGACCAGCCGCATGTAGCGCGGCGGATTGAAGAAATGCACGCCGCAGAAGCGCGGCCGCAGCGCGGCCGGCAAGGCATCGGCCAGGGTGCCGATCGACAGGCCCGAGGTATTGGAGGCCAGGATGGCGTGGGGCGCGACGTGCGGCGCGATGCGGTGGTAGAGATCGGTCTTCCAGTCCAGGCGTTCGGCGATCGCCTCGATGACCAGGTCGCACTGCGCCAGACGTTCGAGGTCGTCATCGTAGTTGGCCGCCTCGATCAGGGCCAGTTGCTCGGGACGGGCCAGCGGCGCAGGCTCCAGCTTGCGCAGCGCAGCCAGGGCGCGCTCGGCAATTGCGTTGCGTGCGCCTTCCTTGGCAGTGAGATCGAATAGCGTGACGGGGATGCCGGCATTGGCCAGGTGCGCAGCGATCTGCGCACCCATGACGCCGGCGCCGAGCACGGCAGCATGCTTGACAGTGAACGTACTCACGAAAACCTCCTCTCGTTGCATCGGGGCCGCCCGCCCGCGCCGAAGCCGGGGGGCGCTGCGGTCATTGTCGCTGATGCGCCCGGTCAACCCAAATGCCCCGGGTGCGCGCGGGTTCAGCCACCCGGATCGGAGTGCAGCGGGCCGCCGGTGTAGGGCGCATAGCCCGCGCCGAAAATCGCCCCGGCATCGGCCAGGTCGGCATCCGCCACCACACCGGCCTGCGCCAGCGCACGGGCCTGGGCCTGCAGGGGTGCGATGAGCCGTTGTGCCAGCCCGGCAGGTGCCGGTGCCGCACGCTGCGCAACCGCGCGGCCCTCCACCCAGCGATAGAAGCCGCGCCTGCTTTTGCGGCCCAGTTCGCCGCGCTGGATGTGCTGCATCAGGCAGGCAGGAGGCGCGTTCTGCTGGCTGAGCTGGCGGCCCGCCGCCAGGACCACGTCCAGGCCGACCGTATCGGCCAGCTCCAGCGGGCCCATGGGCATGCCGTAGGCCTTGAGGGCGGCGTCGATGGTGGCGGGGGCCAGCCCGGCATCCACGCTGCGCATGGCCGCCAGCAGATAGGGCGCCAGCAGGGCGTTGACCAGAAAGCCCGGCGTATCGCGTACCGGCAGCGGCAATTTTCCCAGCCGGCCGACGATGGCGCAGGCGCGCGCCTGGCGCGCGGTGTCGCCGTCGGCGATGACCTCCACCAGCGGCATGCGGGCCACCGGGTTGAAGAAATGCAGGCCGATCAGGCGCTCGGGGCGCACCAGGGCCTGGCGCAGGTCTGCCAGCGGCAGGCTGGATGTATTGGTGGCCAGCAGGGCATGTGGCTTGAGCTGCGGTTCGATGCGGCGATAAAGCGCCTGTTTGGCATCCCGGTCTTCGGTGATGGCTTCGATCGTCAGGTCGGCATGGCGCAGCCCCGTGCCTTGCGGGTCGGCAATCAGCCGGTCCAGGGCGGCCTGAACGGCGTAGGGCGTTTTCAGACGCCGCTGGTAGAGCGCAGCGGCGCGCTGCATGGCGGCAGCGATGCGGGCGGGGTCATTGTCCTGCAGGGTGACGCGCAAGCCTTTCAGGGCGCACCAGGCGGCGATGTCTCCTCCCATCACGCCGGCTCCGATGACATGCACCCGTTGTACGTCCGCCTCGCCGCGCCCCAGGCCTTTAAGGCGCTCTTGCAGTTGATAGACCCGCATCAGGTTGTGCGTCACGGGTGATTGCACGATGCGTGCCAGCCAGTGCGGCGCTGCCTGCGGGCGGCCCTGGTGATGTTGCCAGAGATCGATGATGGCGGCCGGCGCCGGATAGTGGCTTTCCGGATCTTTCGCCGTGATGCGGCGGCGGGCCTGCTGCGCCACCCAGGCCCGCCAGGGGGCCAGGCCGTCCAGCCGGGCCAGCCAGTGGCGGCGTGGCCTGCGGCGGCTGAGCACGGTCTGGCGGGCGGCCTGCAGCAGCAGCCGGGGGGGCACACGTGCCTCGGCCAGGCCGAGCGTGACCGCCCGGTGCGCGTCGATGCGGCGTCCGGTGAGCATCATGTCCAGCGCCGCCGGCGCCCCGATGCAAGCCGGCAGGCGTTTGAGGCCGCCCCAGGCCGGAAAGATCCCCAGCAGCACTTCCGGCAGGGCGAGTGCCGTGTCCGGCGCATCGGCCGCCAGGCGGTAGCGGCAGGCCAGCGCCAGCTCCAGGCCGCCGCCCAGGCAGTCCCCGTGGATCAGGGCCAGCGTGGGGTAGGGCGTGGCGGCCAGGCGTGCCAGCAGCGCCCAGCCGCGTTCGGAGAAGGCGCGCGCCGCATCGATCTCGTTGAGTGTGGCCAGCAGTTTGAGGTCGGCGCCGGCCATGAAGCCGGCGGCCTTGGCCGATCGGATGACCAGGCCGGTGGGGGGCTGGGCATGCAGGGCATCCAGGGCCAGGCCGATGTCGTCGAGCAAGGCCTCGGACAGGACATTGACGCGCGCGTCGGCATGATCGAGCACCAGCCAGGCCAGGCCGTCGGGGTCGCGTAGCAGGTGGCAGTGGTGCAGCGCGGGCGTGGTCATGGCGTGTCCTTGAGCGCTTCGATCAACATGGCGCCGCCCTGGCCGCCGCCGATGCACAGCGTGGCCATGCCGCGTCGCAGGCCGCGCGCCTGAAGCGCCCGCAGCAGGTGCAGGACGATGCGCGCGCCGGAGGCGCCGACCGGATGACCCAGCGCGATGGCGCCGCCATCGACGTTCAGGCGCTGCCTGTCCAGACGGCCCCAGGCGGGGCTGCCCAGATGTTGGCGGCAATAGTCTTCATCCTGCCAGGCGGACAGGCAGGCCAGCACCTGGGCGGCGAAGGCTTCGTTGATTTCCCAGAGATCGATGTCGGACAGGCCCAGGCCGTGGCGTTGCAGCAGGGGCGTGGCGGCGTGCACTGGCCCCAGGCCCATCTGGGCGGGATCCAGGCCGGCCCATTGGGTATCGAGGATGCGGCCGATGGGCTGCAGGCCCCAGCGTTGCACGGCCTGGCGCGAGGCCAGCAGCAGGAGCGCAGCCCCGTCGCTGATCTGCGAGCTGTTGCCGGCCGTGATGTTGCCAAAGGGCGGATCGAAGACCGGGCGCAAGCGTGCCAGGCGTTCGGGCGTGGCATCGCTGCGTACCCCGTCATCGTCGGCGTAATGGCCGCCGCGGGTATCGGTCAGCGGCAGGATTTCGTCGAATGCGCCATGGCGGCGGGCTTGCAGGGCGCGCACATGGCTGTCGGCGGCATAGGCGTCCATGGCCTGGCGGTCGATGCCGAAGCGGGTCGCGAGCTCTTCGGCCGTCTGCCCCATGGACAGGCCGACGATGGGATCGGTCAGGCCCTTGAGCAGGCCGACGACCGGTGTGAAAAAACGCGGCCGCAGACGCGTCAGCAAGGCCAGGCGGGCCCTGGGCCCGCGCGCGCCGGCCCAGCGGCCGAACCAGCTGGCGGCTTCGCGGGAAAACAGCAGCGGCGTGCGCGAAAGGGCTTCGGTGCCGCCGGCCAGGACCAGTTGGCTGCTGCCGCGCTGGATGTCTGCGATGGCGCTGTCCAGCGCCTGCATGCCCGAGGCGCAGTTGCGCTGGACGGTCCAGCCCGTGACCTGGTCGCCGCAGCCCAGGCGCAAGGCGACGATACGTCCGATGTTGGGCTCATCGGCTGCCGGCGCGGCGCAACCGAGAATGACCTGGTCGAGATCGGAGGCCGCAAAGGGCTGGCGCAGCAGCAGGCCGGCGCCGGCCTGTACGGCCAGGTCTGCAGCAGCGAAGGGGCCGGGGCCCTGACGGGCCTTGAGGAATGGCGAGCGCGCGCCGTCGACGATATAGACCGGTTCCGCCTGGGCAGCATGGGCATGGGGCAAGTCGGCAGCACTCCTGGTTGGGGGCGCCGGGCGTGCCGGCGGGCCGCGAGGGGTTTGAGTCACTATACGGCTTTCGTGGCGCTGCCGCGACACGCGGGGTCTGTTGCGTGCGGGAAACAGGGCAGTGCCCGCATAACCCCGCCGCCGTATCGGCCGCCTCGGACGGCAATGCAGCGAGCGGTTACAGTGAAGCCCTGTCATTCTGGGCGGCCGCCGGCCCGCCCGCTAACGAGGTTGAGTCATGATGTTTTCTCGAATTCCTTCGTCCCGGGGTGCGCGGACATGAGCGGTCGTTCGCATCTTCCCCAAGCGCACTGGAACCTGGATGGCATCGTCAGCGGCCTGCGCGCAGCGCGCCTGGCCTGGCGCGAACCGCGGGGCCGCCTGCGTGCCGACTCCGGCGGGCGTGAGTTCCCGTCCCAGGAGAGCCTGCGCGGCATCATCAAGCAGTTGTGCGGCGCGCTGTTCCCGATGCGCCTGGGGCCACTGGAGCTGCGCGAGGAGGTCGAGGACTTCTACGTCGGGCACACGATAGGTGCGGCGCTGGATGCGCTGCTGCACCAGGTCTGCCTGGAGCTTGAACACCTCGGCCGCCCCTGCCCGAGCGAAGAGGTACGAACGCGCGCCATCGAGATCGTGCGCGAGTTCGGCGCGGCGTTGCCGCAGGTGCGCGAGGCGCTCGATCAGGACGTGATGGCCGCCTACCAGGGAGATCCGGCTGCCCGCAGCGTGGATGAAGTGCTGCTGTGCTACCCGGGCGTGATGGCGATGGTGCACCATCGCCTGGCCAATGTTCTCTATCGCCTGGGCGCGCCGATGCTGGGCCGCATCATCGCCGAGATCGCGCATGCCGACACCGGCATCGACATCCATCCGGGCGCGACCATCGGCCGCAGCTTTTTCATCGATCACGGCACCGGCGTGGTGATCGGCGAGACGGCCATCATCGGCGAGCGCGTGCGGGTCTACCAGAACGTGACGCTGGGAGCCAAGCGCTTCCCGCCGGGCGAGAACGGTGAACTGAAGAAAGGGCTGCCGCGCCACCCCATCCTGGAAGACGATGTGGTGGTCTACGCTGGCGCGACCATTCTTGGGCGCATCACCATCGGCAAGGGCTCGGTCATCGGCGGCAACGTCTGGCTCACGCGCAGCGTGCCGGCCAACAGCAACGTGACCCAGGCGGGCGTGGTCAACGATATGCCGAACTGCGGCCTGGGCGGCTGAGTCCTTAGGTGGCCGGATGAGGTCCGGCCGCGCGGGAGAATCTGATGCAGGCAACCCGTTCGCGCAGCGGCGCGGCGTCCATCTGGCCGGTCGTGCTGGCCGCCGGGATCGTGCTCGGCCTGTCGCTGGGGCAGCGGCACAGTTCAGGGCTTTACCAGCTGCCGGTGATCCAGTCGTTCGGGTTGACCCGCGAGACGTTCTCTTTCGCCATCGCGGTGCAGAACATCGTCTGGGGAATGGCCCAGCCTTTCTCCGGCTATCTGGCCGACCGTTTCGGGACGGCGCGCGTAATTTTCTGCGGCGCGCTGCTGTACGTGGCCGGTGTGGCCCTGACCACGCTCTCGGATGGCCGGCTGAGCCTGACGCTGTCGGCCGGCGTGCTGATCGGGCTGGGTCTGGCCGGCACGGCCTGGACCGTCAACGGGGTGGTGGGGCGCAAGGTGCCCAGCGAACATCGCTCGATGGCGTTGGGCGCCGTCTCGGCGCTGGGTGCCCTGGGCCAGTTCGTCATGCTGCCCCTGGGCATGTATCTGATCGGCGCTTTCGGCTGGCAGGGAGCGCTTTTCTGTTGCGCGGCGCTGCTGGCGCTGATGGCGCCTCTGGCTCTGTTGTTGCGCGAGCCGGCCCGCTCCGCGCCGGGAGCGGCGGTCGCGCCGCCGCCGCAGGCTTCGGTCAGCCTGGGGACCAATCTGCGCAATCGGGATCTCTGGCTGTTGTGGCTGGGTTTCATGGCCTGTGGCTTCCATCTGGCCTTCATCGCCACCCACCTGCCAGCCTACCTGGCCGACCACGGCATTGGCGGCAACACCGCCGCGCTGGCGCTCGGGCTGGTGGGGCTGTTCAATATCGCCGGCACCTTCTTCTTCGGCTGGCTGGCTGAGCGGCATAGCAAAAAGTACGTGCTGTGCGGGTTGTATCTTGTGCGCACCGCTGTCATCACGGTGTACTTCCTGCTGCCGGTGAGCATTTTCTCGACCCTGGTGTTTGCCAGTTGCATGGGCTTTTTGTGGCTGGCCACGGCGCCGGTCACGACCGGGCTTGTGGCGCAGCTCTTTGGCATCAAGGCATTGTCCACGCTGTTCGGCGTGGTGTTCTTCGGCCACCAGGTTGGCAGTTTCCTGGGGGTCTGGCTCGGCGGCGTGCTGTTCGAAATGACCGGCTCCTATGACGTGGTGTGGCTGTTGTCCATCGCCATCGGCCTGCTGTCGGCCAGCGCCCACCTGCCAGTGCGCGAACCGCGCCGCCAGGTGCGGCCGGTGCACGCCTGAGACGCGCTATGGATTCCCTGCATCAGGCCCTGACGCCGCTGCGTGATTTCCTGGCCCGGCACCGCCGTCTCTTTGTGTTGACCGGGGCGGGGTGCAGCACGGCCTCCGGGATCGCCGATTACCGCGATGCGCAAGGGCAGTGGAAACGCAAACCGCCCATCGATATCCAGACCTTCATGGGGGGAGCGTTGGCGCGATCGCGTTACTGGGCCCGCGGCATGGTCGGTTGGCGGCATTTCCGCCAGGCCAGGCCCAATGAGGCCCATGCTGCGCTGGCGCGCCTGGAGGCAGCGGGACAGATCGAGTTGCTGGTGACCCAGAACGTCGATCGCTTGCATCAGGCTGCTGGCAGCCGAGCTGTCGAAGACCTGCACGGCCGTCTGGATCAGGTGCGCTGCACGGCCTGCGACTGGCACGAGCCGCGCCAGAGCTGGCAGGACCGCCTGGAACGCCTCAACCCAGGCTGGACCTCGTTGCAGGCGGGCGACGCGCCAGATGGCGACGCCGACCTTGATGGGCTGGATTTCAGTGCCTATGCCGTGCCGGACTGCCCGCGCTGTGGTGGCGTGGTCAAACCCGATGTGGTGTTCTTTGGCGAGATGGTGCCGGCCGAGCGCAGCGCACGGGCCTATGCCGCCCTGGCGCGCGCCGATGCCATGCTGGTGGTGGGATCGTCTTTGATGCTGCACTCCGGCTTTCGCTATGCGCGCGCGGCCGCGCAAGCCGGACTGCCGCTGGCGGCCGTCAATCTGGGCCGTACCCGGGCGGATGCGCTGCTGTCCTTCAAGGTCGATCTGCCTTGCGACCAGGCGTTGTCGGCCGTGGTCCCGGCAGTGCCCTGATCAGTTTTCGCGTGGCAGCAAGCCGTTGTCCTCGCCGAACAGCAGGCGGTGGGCAGCATGCCAGCTGCCGGCATCCGGCGCGTAGAGCAGGCCGCCGCTGCGGTGCGTGGGCTTGTAGGGGCTGCCGTCGAAGTGCGCCGAGTAGCCGCCGGCTTCGCGATGCAGCAACCAGCCGGCAGCGTGATCCCAGGGCATGAGCTTGTTATAGAACAGCAGGTGCACATGGCCCGAAGCGGCCAGGCGGTACTCGTGGGCAGCGCAGCGTAGATAGGACATGCTGGCCAGCTTATCGAGATTGCCGTTGACGGTCTGGCGCAAGGGGTCGGGCAGCGAGCCGGTGGCGATGATGCCATCCATGTCTTGCGCTGGCGCAGGCTGTGCCACCTTGAGGACTTCCTGCGTGCCGTCCTCATGCTCGAACCAGGCACCTTCGCCACGCAGGGCCATGGCCGTGTCGCGCGTGATGGGGTCATAGATCACGCCGGCCAGCACATCGCCCTTGTGGCACACCGCCACCATCATGCCGAACAGCGGCAGGCCTGCGACATAGTTGCGGGTGCCGTCCAGGGGATCGATCAGGACGGCCAGGTCGGCGTCGACCAGCATGTTCAGCAGGGCAGGGTTGCGCGTCGACGCTTCTTCGCCGATCAGGACGGCGCCGGGAAAGAGCTTGGCCATGCGCGTGGCGATCAGGCGTTCGGCGCCCTCATCGGCATCGGTGACCAGATCGCGCGGGGAGCTCTTGCCCCTTACGGCCTGGGCGGGGAGATGGCGAAAGCGCGGCAGGATTTCCACCTGGGCGGCTTCGGCCAGTATCGCCGTGATGCGGCGCAGGTCCTCGTGGGTCAGGGAGCGGCTCATGGTGGCGGGCAGTGGCTTCAGAGGCCGCCAATCTAACACGGCCTTCGGCCTGAGGCGATGGCCATTTTCCAGGGAAGATTGGCTCGGTCTATTTGTTCCAAATATTAGAATCGAGTTCTAATTAATGGGCAGTCGCCCAATCTTTTCTCTCCCCCTGAACGCGCCTGGCCGCTACTTTCCGAGGCAGGGAAGACAGTGGTCAATGGCGCTGTAAGGTTGATGAATATTCGCTTTCAATCCGCTTTGAGCGGCCTGTGATGAAGAATCGGTGGTTTGAGCGAGTTACGTTTTCGCCTTGACCGAGCCCGAATCAGGCATACAATGCGTTTGTGCGTCGCCAGGTAAAATAAAAGAACAACGTTCCGTTATTTGGAACGACCGGGTTTGAAATAAGTCTGCTTCGCGTGTCGCTGCCGGTTCTCCCGGCAGACATGCGCGGTTCATTGACATCAACCGGCGTCCGTCTGTCGTGGCGGACGTCCACAGGAGAGATACGGTGGATACTTCTCTGCCCTTGCAAGGTGTGCGGGTCATCGAGTTTTGCAACGTGGCTGCCGGCCCGTTCTGCGGCATGTTGCTGGCGGACATGGGGGCCGACCTGATCAAGGTCGAGCATCCCGGTGGCGGCGATACGTTGCGCAACTGGCCCCCCATCACCGACGGTTTCAGCGAGAATTTCGCCTCGCTCAATCGCAACAAGCGCTCTGTGACGCTGGATCTGAAGTCTCCCGAAGGCCAGGCGCGCGCGCGCGAGCTGGTTGTCCAGGCCGATGTGCTGCTGGAGAACAACCGTCCCGGCGTGATGAAACGCCTGGGCCTGGACTACGACACGCTCAAGGCCCTCAACCCGCGCCTGCTGTATTGTTCGATCTCGGCTTACGGCCAGACCGGCCCGCGCAGTGGAGAGGGGGGGTTCGACCTTACCATCCAGGCCATGAGCGGCGTCATGAGCGTGACCGGTGAAGCCGACGGCGCGCCGGTCAAGTGCGGGGTGCCGCTGGCCGATTTCGCCGCCGGCCTGTATGCCGCCTTCGCCGTCGCCGCGGCGTTGCGCCAGGCGCAGCAGACCGGGCAGGGCGCCCACATCGACGTGCCCATGCTGGGGACCACGCTGGCCATCGGCGCCTTGCAGACCTCGGAGTATTTCGGCAGCGGCAAGGATCCCGGCAAACTGGGTTCGGCCCACCCGCGCAACGCGCCCTATCAGGCATTCCGCTGTCGCGACGGCTATTTCGCCATGGCTGCCGGCACCGAAGCGCTCTGGCGGTCGGTGTGCGAAGTGGTGGCCATGCCCGAGCTGCTGGCCGATGCGCGTTTCCAGAGCACGATGCTGCGCGCGCGCAACCAGGTAGCCCTGCGCGATCTGTTGGAGGCCGTGTTCATGAAGGAAGACGCTGCCCACTGGCTGGCCCGCTTCCAGGGCGTGGGCGTGCCCAGCGCCCCCATCAACACGTATTCGCAGGTGCTGGCTGATCCGCAGGTCGAGCACATGGAGTGGGTGCAGGAGATCACCTTGCCGGGCAACAATGTGACCCGTACCTTCGCCTCGCCCATCAAGATCAACGGCCAGGGCTTGCCCATCCGCCTGAATCCGCCCGCTCTCGGCGAACACAACGCCCTGCTGCAGGAAGGGAGTGACGCATGACGGCAGCGGCTGAAGCGGTATTGCGCGTTCAGGCCCATGACAATCATTGGGTCCTGACGCTCAACCGCCCCGAGAAGCGCAACGCCCTGTCGGCCGAGCTGGTCGAGCAGCTGCTGCAGACGCTCGACCAGGCGCGCGCGCAGGGCGTGCCCTTGCTGGTGCTGCAGGGCGAGGGCAGCAATTTTTCGGCTGGCTTCGATTTCACCGGTTATGAGGAGCTCAGCGAGGGCGACCTGGTGCTGCGGTTCGTGCGCATCGAGACGTTGCTGCAGGCGCTGGCCTATGGCCCTTATGCGACGCTGGCGCTGGCGCACGGCAACAACTTCGGCGCAGGTGTCGATCTGATAGCCGCCTGCCGCCTGCGCTGGGCGGCGCCGCAATCGCGCTTTCGCATGCCGGGCCTGAAGTTCGGGCTGGCACTGGGCACGCGCCGCCTGGCGGAGCTGGTGGGCGAAAGCCAGGCCTATGGCCTGCTGGAGAGCACGCACACTTTTGACGCCGATGAGGCGCAGCGCATCGGCTTTCTGCAAGGCCAGGCGGGCGTCGATGACTGGCAGGCACGCATTGAGGCAACGCGGGCCGACGTGCTGGCCCTGCCCGCGGCCAGCCGGCAGTGGTTGCAGACGCTCACGCGTGGCGGCAATCCGGATGGCGACATGGCCGCGCTGGTG
>JAEWJD010000358.1 GCA_023386765.1 Pseudomonadota bacterium
CTGCAAGGGGGCGCGCCGCGGGTGCCCATCAGGGCAGGGTGGATTCACCGCGCAGCAGGTCGTCCAGGGTTTCGCGCTGGCGCACGATGTGAAAGCGATCGCCATCGACCATCACTTCCGCCGCGCGCGGGCGCGTGTTGTAGTTGCCGGCCATGACCATGCCATAGGCACCGGCCGACTCGACCGCAAGCACGTCGTCTTCGGCCAGCGCCAGACTGCGGTCTTTGGCGAGCCAGTCGCCGCTTTCGCACACCGGGCCGACCACGTCATAGACTTGCGCCGGGCAGTCCTGGCGCGGCACCACCGGCGCGACGCCATGGTAGGCCTGATACAGCGTGGGACGCAGCAGATCGTTCATGGCGGCATCGACAATGGCGAAGTTGCGTGCGTCGTTGTGCTTGAGGAACTGCACCGTGGTCAGCAGCACGCCGGCGTTGCCCACCAGCGAGCGGCCCGGCTCCAGCACCAGATGCAGGTGGCCGTGGCCACGGGCCTGCAGGCGCTCGAATACGCCGTCCAGCAGGGCCTTGGGCGAGGGCGGGACTTCATCCGTGTAGCGGATGCCCAGGCCGCCGCCCAGGTCCAGGTGTTCGATGGTGATGCCCGCCTGGGCCAGGCGTTCGATCAGGTCGATCAGTTTGTCCAGGGCGTCGAAATACGGGCTGATGTCGGTCAGTTGCGAGCCGATGTGGCAATCGACACCGACGATCTTCAGACCCGGCAGCGAGGCGGCCAGTTCATAGGCCTGCAGCGCTTCTTCGATGGCGATGCCGAACTTGTTTTCCTTCAGCCCGGTGGAGATGTAGGGGTGGGTATGGGCATCGACGTCGGGGTTCACGCGCAGCGACACACGGGCCTGCTGGCCAGCGGCCTGGGCCACGCGCGAAAGGCGACGCAGCTCGGCGGTGGATTCGACGTTGAAGCATTTCACGCCCGCCTGCAGGGCGTCGTGCATTTCCCATTCCTGCTTGCCGACACCGGAAAACACGATCTTGGCGGGATCGCCGCCGACGGCCAGCACGCGCTTGAGCTCGCCGCCTGACACGATGTCAAAGCCGGCACCCATGCGGGCGAATTCCTTGAGCACCGCCAGATTGGAGTTGGCCTTCATGCCGAAACACACCAGCACCGGGCGCTCGCCGATGGCCTGGCGATAGTTGTCGTAGGCGGCCTGCTGCGCCGCGCGCGAATAGACATACAGCGGCGTGCCGAGGTCGCGCGCCAGTGTATCGAGCGCGACACCTTCGGCGTGCAGCACACCGTTCTGGTAGTGAAAATGAGGGTGTCCAGCCAGTTGGGGCAGGGGGGCAATCGAGGTCATGGCAGCGTCGGATTCGAGGGGATTCGGGGACGTTCATCCTGTGCCGTCGGATGAGCGGGCGTCGCGCTGGAGCGGTCCGAGTCTTGGCTGGGCGGCATGTAAAGCGGCCCCTTGTAGCCACAGGCTGAGATCAGACCAAAGACTGAAAGCGTGGCTACAATGCGAAGAATCCTGCGGCTTATGGCCATAAGGGACACTGGTAACTCCGTAATCGTTGCAGGTATGGATTATGACTGAAACCGAATTTCTTGCGTTGACCGAACAGGTGCTCGACAGTATCGAGCGCCAAGCCGACGATTGGATGGCCACCCATGACGTGGATATCGAAACCAGCCGCAGCGGCAATGTCCTGACGCTGGTCTTTGAGGATCACAGCCAGATGGTCATCAACAGCCAGGCCGCCATGCAGGAGCTGTGGGTGGCTGCGCGCAGCGGCGGCTTTCACTACCGTTACGATGGCCAGCAATGGCTGGACACGCGTGGCGGCCCCAATCTGGCCGATGCGCTTTCGCAGATTTGCACCGCCACGACCGGCGTGCCGCTGACGGTACGCGTTTGATACAAAAACGGCGGCCCTGCCTGGGCCGCCGTGGCGGGAATCAGAACGCCAGGTCCTGGTTCCAGGGTTGTGCCTGGCCACCGACGCCGGGCGCGACCCGCAGCTTGGGTTGCGCCGCCGGCCCGCCCAGGCCATTCAGGAAATCGCCCAGGGCGTCCTCGCCCGGCTGCGGCAGGCCCAGACGGGCTACCGACTGCCCCGGCGGGAATTCTGCGAAGAAGAAATCGCCATTTTCGGCCAGCAGGCCCTCGGGACGGGGGCGTTGCTTGATCTCCGGCGTGCCCTTGAGGACATCCTGCATGTAATCCAGCCAGATCGGCAGGGCCAGGCCGCCGCCGGTCTCGCGTGCGCCCAGCGAGCGCGGCTGGTCAAAGCCGAGCCAGGCCGTGGCGACCAGATCGGGGTTGTAGCCCGAGAACCAGGCGTCATAGGAGTCGTTGGTAGTACCGGTCTTGCCGGCCAGGTCATTGCGCTTGAGGATGGCGCGGGCCCGGGCGGCGGTGCCGCTGGTGGCCACGCCGCGCAGCATGTCGTCCATCAGCCAGGCGGTGCGCGGGTCGATGGCGCGCGCGGCTTCGTCGCCGGCGATGACCGGGCGGGCCTGCATGAGCACCTTGCCGTTGCTGTCGGTGACGTGATCGATCAGGAAGGGCGTGACGCGAAAACCGCCGTTGGCGAAGACGGAGTAGGCCCCCGCCATCTGCAGCGGCGTGACCGAACCCGCGCCCAGGGCCAGGGGCAGCACGGCCGGCTGGCGCGCCTTGTCGAAGCCGAAGCGGGTCAGATATTCCTGGCCATACTGCGGGCCGATCGCCTGCAGGATGCGGATGGACACCATGTTCTTGGACTTGTACAGGCCCTGGCGCATGGTGAGCATGGGCTCGTAGCTGTTGCCATAGTTCTTGGGACGCCAGGGCTTGGAGCCGGTTTGCGCGGCAGACAGCTCGAAGGGCTGGTCGGAGATCTGCGTGCCGGGCGTCAGGCCGCGCTCCAGCGAGGCGGCGTAGATGAAGGGCTTGATGTTCGAGCCGGGCTGGCGCCAGGCCTGGGTGACACGGTTGAAG
>JAEWJD010000384.1 GCA_023386765.1 Pseudomonadota bacterium
AACTGCTGCGCGGCGGCCAGCGCCATCAGCAGCTGGCGCTGGCCGAATTCATCGAAAACGGCGAGTTCAGCCGCCACCTGGGCCGCATGCGGCGGCTTTACCGGGAGCGCCAGCAAGCGCTGCGCCAGGCACTCGCGCAGCGCTTTGACGTGGAACACGAGGTACTGGGCGGTCAGAGCGGCCTGCACCTGACCGTCCGGCTGCCTGCGATCTACGACGACCGCCGCATTTCCTCCTCGGCCGTGGCCTATGGCATGCAACCGCAAGCCTTGTCCACGTTTGCCCTGTCGTCCCCGGACAATGGCCTGGTATTGGGCTATGGCAACACCGCCAGCGAGCGCTTCGAGACACTCGCCGCGACGCTCGCGCGACTGGCCAGACAGGCGCGCCAGGCCTCACGATAGACCCGGCGGCACTTATGATTTGGCCGACCGCGACGAACGCGGTCTAATAGCACCCGGTCGCCGGCACCGCCGGCCTCGTGACAAGGATACTCATGGCTTTCGAATTCGACCTTTATGTGATCGGTGCAGGCTCTGGTGGCGTGCGCGCGGCCCGTTTCGCAGCGGGTTTCGGCGCCCGCGTGGCAGTGGCAGAAAGCCGCTATCTCGGCGGCACCTGCGTCAACGTGGGCTGCGTGCCCAAGAAACTGCTGGTCTATGCCGCTCACTACAGTGACGACTTCGAACAGGCCAGCGGCTTTGGCTGGACCGCCGGCCACCCGACGTTCGACTGGCACACCCTGATCGACAACAAGAATCGCGAAATCGAACGCCTCAACGGCATCTACCGCAATCTGCTGGTCAACAGCGGCGTGACCCTGCATGAAGGCCATGCGCGCATGATCGATGCGCACACGGTCGAGGTCAATGGCCGCCGTCACACCGCCGAACGCATCCTGATCGCCACCGGCGGCTGGCCTTTCGTGCCCGACATCCCGGGCAAGGAACACGCCATCACCTCCAACGAGGCCTTCTACCTCAAGCAGTTGCCGCGCCGTGTGCTGGTGGTCGGCGGCGGCTACATCGCCGTCGAGTTCGCCTCTATTTTCAATGGCATGGGCGCGAGCACCACGCTGTCCTATCGCGGCGAACTGTTCCTGCGCGGGTTCGACCAGGGCGTGCGCGAACACCTGCGCGACGAACTGCAGAAAAAGGGCATGGCCCTGCGCTTTGGCACCGAAGTCACCCGCATCGACAAGCTGAGCGACGGTACCCTGGCCGCCACCCTGCAGGATGGCTCGCAGCTCGAAGTGGACTGTGTCTTCTACGCCACCGGCCGCCGCCCGATGCTGGACAACCTGGGCCTGGAAAACACCGGCGTCAAGCTCGACGAGCGCGGTTTCATCGAGGTCGATGACCTGTACCAGACCACCGAGCCGTCGATCCTCGCCATCGGCGACATCATCGGCCGCATGCCGCTCACGCCCGTGGCACTGGCCGAAGGCATGGCCGTGGCCCGCCGCCTGTTCCGTCCCGAAGAGTATCGCCCGGTGGATTACGACCTCATCCCGACGGCCGTCTTCAGCCTGCCCAACATCGGCACCGTGGGTCTGACCACCGAACAGGCCATCGAGCGCGGCCACCGCGTCAAGCGCTATGAAAGCCGCTTCCGCCCCATGAAGCTGACCCTGACCGATTGCCAGGAACGGACCCTCATGAAGCTGGTGGTGGACGCCGATACCGATCGCGTGCTGGGCTGCCACATGGTTGGCCCGGACGCCGGCGAGATCGTGCAGGGGCTGGCCGTGGCGCTCAAGGCCGGTGCCACCAAGCGCGTCTTTGACGAAACCATCGGCATTCACCCGACCGCTGCCGAAGAATTCGTCACCATGCGCACGCCGGTCGCGGACTGAAGCGCCGCAGACCGGCACGGGCCGCAAGGCCCATCCCGGCCTGCGTCCGCCGCCCCCCCATGGCGGGCGGCCTCTTGCGGCCCCTCCTCCCGAGGGCTGCCCTAGGCCGGCCGTCGTTATCGGCGCCTCCGCCGCCCGGGACCCGATTGCGCTATTCTGCCGTTCTGCCCTCCTGAACCGCTGCGCACCCTCATGCCCGATCTCTCCCACCTCCTCGGTTTCTCCCTGGTCTGCCTGGGCATGGTGCTGACGCCCGGGCCCAACATGGTCTACCTGATCTCGCGTTCGCTCTCCCAGGGAGTGCGCGCCGGTCTGGTCTCCCTGCTCGGGGTCGCCGTCGGCTTGGTGTTCTTCGTGCTGTGCGCCGCGCTGGGCATCACTGCCCTGATGCTGGCCGTGCCCTATGCCTACGAGGCACTCTGTCTGGGCGGTGCCCTGTATCTGGCCTATCTGGCCTGGCAGGCCTTGCGTCCCGGCGGGCGCTCGCCCTTCGAAGTCAAGGCCCTGGCGCCCAGCTCACCGCGCCGGCTCTTCAGCATGGGCCTGCTGACCAGCCTGCTCAATCCGAAGATCGCCATTCTTTACCTGTCGTTGCTGCCGCAGTTCATCGACCCACAGCGTGGCGATGTGCTGACGCAGTCGCTTTTCCTGGGTTTCACGCAAGTAGGCATCAGCGTCAGCGTCAATGCCCTGATCACCTTCATGGCGGGTTCGATCGCCGTTTTCCTGCTGCGCCGCCCGCGCTGGATGGTGATCCAACGGATGTTGATGGGCTCCCTGCTGGGGGCCCTGGCCGTGCGCATGGCGCTGGAAGCGCGCCGCTGACCGGCCACCGGCGCCGCCGAACCGCCCAACCGCTTATGCCGTCTGGGTTGGCGCACGCCAAAGTGCGATAATGGCAGGCTATTGCGCCCGCGCGCTCGGAGAACTGCTTTGACCCGCATTGACGACGCCTCGCATGACCGGGAAGCCGGTCAGGCCGATTCCACCCACGACACCACACGCATCGACGACACCCGCATCGGTGCGGTGCGTCCGCTGATCTCGCCGGCGCTGCTGCTGGACGAACTGCCGACGCCACCGGCGGTGCAGGATCTGGTCGAGCGCAGCCGCGCGGCCATCGCCGATGTGCTGCACGGCCGCGACGACCGCCTCATCGTGGTGGTAGGCCCCTGTTCCATCCACGACCATGCCCAGGCCATGGAGTACGCGCGCCTGCTCAAGGCCAGCGCCGACCGCCTGCAAGACGAGCTGCTGATCGTCATGCGGGTGTACTTCGAGAAGCCCCGCACGACCGTCGGCTGGAAAGGCCTGATCAACGATCCGCGCCTGGACGGCAGCTTCCGCATCAATGAAGGCCTGCGCCGCGCACGGGCGCTGCTGCTGGAAATTTCCGGTGTGGGCCTGCCCATCGCGACCGAGTTCCTCGACCTGCTCAGCCCGCAGTTCATTGCCGACCTCATCGCCTGGGGCGCCATTGGTGCACGCACCACCGAAAGCCCCAGCCACCGCCAGCTGGCCTCGGGCCTGAGCTGCCCGCTGGGCTTCAAAAACGGCACCGACGGCGGCGCCCAGATCGCGGCCGACGCGATCGTCGCAGCCGGCGCGGCCCATGCCTTCATAGGCATGACCAAGATGGGCACGGCCGCCATCTTCGAGACGCGCGGTAACGCCGATACCCACCTGATCCTGCGAGGCGGGAAATCCGGTCCCAACTATGACGAAGCCAGCGTCCAGGCCAGCTGCGACGTCCTGCGCAAGGCGGGCCTGCGCGAACAGGTCATGGTCGACTGCTCGCACGCCAACTCGAACAAGTCGCACGAGCGCCAGGTCGACGTGGCGCGCGACATCGCCGCACGCATCGCCGCCGGCGAGACCCACATCACCGGGCTCATGATCGAAAGCAATCTGCAACCCGGCCGCCAGGATCTCAAGCCCGGCCAGGCGCTGGCGCATGGGGTGTCCATCAC
>JAEWJD010000389.1 GCA_023386765.1 Pseudomonadota bacterium
GCGCGCCCGGGCCCGCCCGGCGCGCCAGCCGGGCGCGCGCGGCGGGCGCCCCCACCGTACGCTCAAATCGCCATCGATGGCGAACGTCCGCCCCAAGGCAGCGGACACTTTCTCGTTGATGGTCGGCTTGAAACGGTTCCAGTCCAGATTGGCGACCACCACTGCCGCGGCAATGGGCAGCGCCAACACCAGAACGATCAGGGAAACCAGAATCTTGCGTCGGGTCGTCATGGGCTATCCGGGAAAAGACGTGGCGCCGGCCGCCCGCTGCGGCCGACCCGCCAAGGATCAGGGTAACGTAGTCCCAGCCGGCGAGAAAGCTCACCGGCCTCAGCCCCCTGGCAGCGTCAGAACCCGCCTGGCCTGGGCGCACGCCGCACGGCAGCAGCAGCCCGGATGATGGTCATTGATGATGCCCGTTGCCTGCATGAAGGCATGCACCGTGGTGGGGCCAACGAATTTCCATCCCAGCTTCTTGAGCGCCTTGGACAAGGCCACCGCCTCGGGCGTGGGACGGCCGTCTCCCATCGCCGCAGGTGGCGCCGCGTAACGCCAGAAAAAAATCGCCAGCGAACCCCGCTCGGCACGCAGGCGCCGGGCACAGGCGGCATTGTGGACGATGGCCTCGATCTTGCCGCGATGCCTGACGATGCCCGGATCGCAAAGCAAACGCTCGACATCAGCGGGCCCGAAGGCCGCCAGCGCCTCGATATCGAACCCCGCGAAAGCCTGGCGGTACCCCTCGCGCTTGTTGAGAATGGTGCGCCAGCTCAGCCCGGCCTGCATCCCCTCCAGGCAAAGCTGCTCAAACAGATGCCGTTCGTCGACGCTGGGCTGCCCCCACTCGAGGTCGTGGTAATCGCGATAGCTTTCGGAACTGTCCAGCCAACCGCAGCGCGGCTGACCATCGGGGAAATCCTCACGCAAAGGCATGACATGGCTCGCCTGAAAAAAAACAGGCCCATTCTCCCGGAGGCTCGCGACGGCGGCAATCCTGCCTGCTAATATTGCCGCCCGGCCGGGCACTTACGGCTCGGCCGGGCTTCCACGGACCTCGCCATGACGCGACTCACGCCCGACCCCACCGCCCTGCTGTCGCTGGCCGACCTCACCGGCCAGCCTGACGCCAACCCCTGTCTGAACTGCGGTGCCTGCTGCGCCCACTTCCGGGTTTCTTTCTATTTCGGCGAAGTCGATGGGGCCAACGGTGGCACCGTCCCCGAAGCACTGGTCACCCCGGTCAATGCCTACCGGGTCTGCATGAAGGGAACCGAACAAGGCGGCCAGCGCTGCGTGGCGCTACGCGGCGAGCTTGGCCAGCCTGGCATCCACTGCGCCATCTATGCGCTGCGCCCGACGCCTTGTCGCGAATTCGATATCTGGCAGCCCGACGGCAGCCCGAACCCCGATTGCCAGCGGCTGCGGGTGCAATTGGGCCTGCCGGCCCTGCCCCACCGCCCGGAAGCGGAAAACGACCCGCAAGGCCCCGGCACGCCGTCCGACCAACCCCACGCCGCCTAGAACCGCTGCTTTTAGCCGCAGCGCGATAGTTCACGTTTGTTGAGAGGACGGAAGTGGGCGCCTGGCCCCTCTTCGGCCAGTACATCGCCGGGGTTGCGCAAGGGGCAGTCTTTCAACGACAGGCAGCCGCAGCCGATGCAGGTCTGCAGCTGATCACGCAGCTGGGTCAGCAAGCGGATGCGCTCGGTGAGGTCATCACGCCAGCGCTGCGACAGCCGGCGCCAATCGTGGGCGGTGGGCGCGCGCGAAGCGGGCAGCGACGCAAACGCCCCCGCGATCTCGCCCAGGGGCACCCCCGTGCGCTGAGCCGCCTTGATCACCGCCACCCGGCGCAGCATGGCACGCGCGTAACGCCGCTGGTTGCCGCTGGTGCGCACGCTCTGAATCAGGCCTTTGGCCTCGTAGAAATGCAGTGCCGACACGGCCACGCCGGTGCGGGCAGCCAGTTCGCCGACCGACAGGTACTCGGGGAATCTTTCCTCGACGGCCACGGCCCTCTCCTGAAGTTAACTTCAGGTCTGATGCTAGCGGCGGTGCCGCCGCAACGTCAAACGGCCATCGGCCTCAGCGCCAGTCGCCCACTGTGGCCGGATCGATACGGGTGATTTCATGGCGCATCTTCTTGATATCGACCCTGACGGCCTGACCGGCGCGTAACTCGACGAACTCGCGCGGGCCGGCCGACTGCGTGCGCACGCGCACCTCGCCCTGCGCCACACGCACCACCAGGAAGCCATCGCGGTTGTCGACATCGAAAATGACGTCGGGCGTGGCCAGACGCGAAGCCAGCACATTGACCTCGTTCATCCCCATGCGCACGTTGGTATTGACGCGATACTGGTACACCACCTTGAAATAGGCCTGTCCCTTGATCAGGGTGACATCGCGCCGCCGGGGGAACAGCCCGACCGTCAGATCGGTGTCGTCGTCAGCCACGATCTCGGTGCCATCCGGCAGGGTCATGCTGCGTTCCTGGTGCGCCCCGGTCTCCAGACGTGCGGAGAATTCCGGACTGCTTTCACGCAGCACCCAGCTGGCGGTAAACGCCAGGCCCAGGCATAGCACCCCTCCCACCAGCAGGATGGCCAGGAAGTGCTTGCGCCAGAAAGGTTTGGTGGCGGTTCGGGTATCGGACATGAGGCTCAACGGAAAAAACAAAGACGGGCAATGCTGCGCAAATTATAGGCAGGCCGGCGCATTATGCCCCGCGACAGGTTGCCGCGCCGCCAATGCCGAGGGCGGACGGCCCAGCACACGCCGCACCATGGTGGAGAAGGCCCCCGGGCTGTCGTAGCCCAGGTCCAGTGCCACGGTGGTCACCGGCACGCCTTGCGCCAACGCCGCCAGCGCCTGGGCCAGGCAAGCCCGTTGACGCCATTGCGCGAAAGACAGTCCAACGGCCTGACGGAAACGCCGCTGCAAGGTGCGCTCACTGACATGCAGGGAACGCGCCCAGGCCTGCGGCCGCGCATCGATGCGCGGCATCACCAGAAAACGCTGGCACAAAGCCAGCAAGTCCGCGTCCTCACGCGGCAGCGGAATATGCAACGGCAGGCTGGGCGCGCGCGCCACCTCGTGCAGCAACAGCGCCACCAGCACGCCATCGCGGCCCTGTTCGTCGTACTCCGGAGGCATTTCCACGGCCTGCAGCAAGAGTTCGCGCAACAGTGCCGAAACGCCCAGCACCTCGCATTGCTGGCCCGGACGTGGCGCACGGGCCGGCTCTATATAGAGACTGCGCGTGCTTACCCCCAACATGCGTACCTGGTGCTCCATGCCGGCGGGGATCCAGACCGCCTGCCCGCTGGGCACCACCCAGGCCCCGGCACCCGCTGACACCTGCATCAACCCGGTCGCCCCGTACAGGAGCTGCGCCCGGCGATGGCGATGCCAGGACAGCAATTGGCCATCGGCGTAGTCCGTGCCGATGGCCAGCACCGCGCGGTCAAGGTGGTCGACAGCATCCAGGCGCTGGTTCTTCATGTCTGAAACTCAAAACATCATGGCAAGAATTCGAATGTACGCCAAACCTTGCGGCCGTAAGGTAGGCGTTCGTCACGGAGGTTTGCATGTCCCTGTATCTCATACTGGCCGCATTCGGCACGCTGGCCGGCTTCACCACATTGCTGTTCGGTTTTGGCGGCGGCTTCGTCATCGTGCCGCTGCTGTACCAGGGCCTGCTGGCCACCCACGGCACCGACAGCGCCGCCGGCGAGGCGGCCATGCATATTGCCATTGCCACCTCCACCTGCGTGATGATGGTCTCGGCCGGCATGGCCACCCGCCGCCGCTTGGCACAGTTGCAATGGAACTGGCTCTGGCCACTGGCGGCCTATATCGGCCTGGGCGCTTTCCTGGGAGCCGGACTGGCCACGCTGGCCAGCGGCAGCCTGCTGCGTTGGGCCTTTCTGGTCTACCTGGCGATCACCATCGCCGACTGCCTGCTGCGCAAAGGATTCCTGCACGGCGCCGCCCACCGCCCCCTGGGGCGAGGCGCGACGGCGTCGGCAGGGCTGGGCATTGGCGCCATCGCCACCTTTCTGGGCGTGGGTGGCAGCGTCATGACCGTTCCGCTGATGCGCCGCCGCGGCCTGGACATGGCGTCGGCCAGTGCCATGGCCAACCCCTTGAGCCTGCCGGTGGCCGTGGTCGGCACACTCTCCTATGTGGCGCTCGCCTGGAACCAGGCCGCCCCTATCGGCCCCTGGCATGCGGGCTACGTCGACCTGCGCGCCTTTGCCGTGCTGACTGCGGCGGCCTACCTGGGCATCCGGCTGGCAGCGCCGCTGGCCGGACGCATCCCCGACCGGCTGCATGCCCGCATCTATGTCGTGCTCCTGGTGCTGGTGTTCCTGGCCATGGCGTTGCGCTGAGGCAACAAGCCCGATTTTTGAATCACAACGTAACATTACCGTTCCGTGACTCCCGGGCTTGTAACGCGCCCACCCTATGTACTCTCCCCAGCAAGGACGGGCCCTCCCCGGGTAGATTCTTGCTGCCCCCCCTCCCAACCATCGGGCCAGCAAGGATTCGCAGCACTGTATCGGCGCCGCCGCACCCTACCCGAGAAACATATGGCCCCACTTTTTCACTGGCGGTATCGCCCCCAATGCGTTAGGCCAGCTACGCTTGCGGGCGCTGGGAAGGGAGAAAGTGATAATCAAGAACCATGCCACCGCCAGGTACCCGCGGCGCCTGCCTGACCGGGTTTTGGCCCGCCATGCATTCCTATTCCGCGCGTACACGCCATGCAACAAACCGATACCGGCCGCTCCAGGATCGGGGACGGCGCTCGGCTATGCCCTGCAATTCCCCAATAAAGGGGAAAAATCGGATTATCGCAATGCGTTAAACTTCCCGCGACCAGCGGTACCTGCCATGCATCTTGGCCGAGGACGCGCTCGAATTCAGCCGCAATCTGGGGCCTACGGGTTTCTGTCTGTAGAACATGATCCAACCTACCACTTCTGGCGTCCCGCCCCAGTCGGGCAAACACCAGTTGCGGGCCGGGCGTCTGTGGCGCATGAGCGGAGCCACATCGCCGCCGTCAGAAGCACAGCGTACAGCCGCAGCACCAAGACTGATTGCCGCCTGTCCGCCGACATTGCCAGCAAGTGGCCCGCGGCTCGCCGCGAATGCGTTTCCCCTCTAAGTCGTCGCCCTTGTGGCAGCCAGATTCCTGATGCGGCCGTCGCGCCGTCTCGGAGTAGCAAGGACAGTACATGGCAAAGCGTGTAGCAATCATTGGCTTGGCGTTCCGATTCCCGGGCACCAGCACCGAACAATATTGGCCCGACCTTCTGGACGGCAAGAACCTGATCACACAGGTCGATACCGGACGCTGGTCTTCCGACGCCTATCTGCATCCGGCCAAGGACCAGCCAGGCACTGCCTACACGCATGCCGCCGGCACCCTGGGTGACATCTCGGGGTTTGACGCCGACTTTTTCGGGATTTCGCCGCGCGAAGCCGAACTGATGGATCCCCAGCAGCGTCTGTTGCTGGAAATGAGCTGGGAAGCCATGGAAGACGCGGGCGTCAAGCCCTCTTCCCTGCGCGGCAGCAACTGTGGGGTCTACATCGGCATTTCGAGCGCCGACTATGCCTATCGGATGGCCGAAGACCTGTCGGCGGTCGACTCCTCGACCGCCACCGGCAATACCTCCAGCATCGCGGCCAACCGCCTGTCGTACTTCTTTGACCTGCGTGGGCCCAGCATCGCGATGGACACGGCCTGCTCGTCCTCGCTGGTGGCGTTCCACCAGGCCTGCCGGGCCATCCAGGGCGGCGAGTGCAGCCATGCCCTGACGGGCGGTATCAGCCTGCACCTGCACCCCTATGGCTTCATCACCTTCTCCAAGGCTTCGATGCTCTCGCGCCAGGGCATGTGCAATGTGTTCGACGAGGGTGGCGACGGCTATGTCCGCTCCGAGGGCGGCGGGATCTTCCTGCTGAAGGATCTTGATCTCGCGCTCGCCGATGGCGACCGCATCCTGGCCGTCGTCGCCGGCTCGGCCGTCAACACCGATGGCCGCAAATCCGGCCTGACGGTGCCCAGCGCCGAGGCCCAGGCCGAACTGATGCGCGGCGTCTACGCCCAGGCCGGCATCTCGCCGGCGGACCTCGACTACCTGGAAGCACACGGCACCGGCACCCCGGTTGGCGACCCCATCGAGACGCGTGCCATCGGCGCAGCGCTCGGCAAGCGGCGCGCCAATACACGCCCGCTGCCGATCGGCTCGATCAAGAGCAATATGGGTCACCTGGAGCCGGCCTCCGGCGTGGCCGGCATGGTCAAGGCCATCTATGCGCTGCGTCATCGCCTGGTGCCGGCCACCATTGGCATCCGCAAGATCAATCCCAACATCGCGCTCCAGGACTGGAACATCGAGGTCGTCACCCAGAACCTGGCGCTCAAGCCGCAAGGCAAGCTCACCATCGGCGTGAACTCCTTCGGTTTCGGCGGCGCCAATGCGCACATCATTCTGGAAAGCGCACCGCCGGCCGCCGGAACCTCCACCACCAAACTGGTGAAGAACGCGCCGGTGCCGCTGGTGGTGACAGGCAAGTCCCAGGCAGCCCTGCGCGCAGCGGCAGCCTCGCTGGCCCAGCGCCTGCGCGCCCATACCGACCGCAGTCTGTACGACATTGCCTATCAATCGGCTCGACGACGCGACTGGCATGCCGAGCGCGCGCTGGTGTTCGCCAGCGACCCCTTGCACGCAGCCGATGATCTGCAGGCACTGGCCGACGGCAACGCGGCCAAGTACCGCGTCGCCACCGGCACAGGCCTGTCCCAGGCGCGCGGCCCGGTCTTCGTCTACTCGGGTAACGGATCGCAATGGGCCGGCATGGGCCAGCGCCTGATGGCCGACCCGGTATTCGCGGCGGCCGTCCACGAAGTCGATGCCTTGTTCGCCGACTATTCGGACTTCTCGCCCGCCGCCGAGCTCAGTTCGGCCAGCAGCACGGATCGCTACGACTACGCCGAAATCGCCCAACCGACGCTATTCGCCGTGCAGGTCGGCCTCACCCGCATGCTGGCGCAGCGCGGCGTGGTACCCATGGCCACCATGGGCCACAGCGTCGGCGAAATCGCCGCTGTCTGGGCCTGCGGCGCGTTGTCCCTGCCGGAAGCCGTCAAGGTCATCTATCACCGCAGCCGCCTGCAAGGTCTGACCAAGGGCCGGGGCCGCATGACGGCCGTCGGCATCAGCGCGGCCGAAACCGAAGCGCTCATCGCCGAATTCAAGCTGGGCCATGGCCTGGCCCTGGCAGGCGCCAACAGCCACCGGGGCGCGACGGTAGCCGGCGACCCGGCTCAGCTGGATGCCCTGGAAGCCGTCCTCGAAGAGCGCGGCGTCTTCTACCGCCGCCTGAACCTGGACTACGCCTTTCACAGCCCTGCGATGGACAGCATCGAGAGCGGCATCATGCAATCGCTGGCCGGCCTCAAGCCGCGCGATGCCGACCTGCCGTTCTATTCCACCGTCAGTGGCGCCAAGCAGGATGGCCGCGCCCTGAACGCCGCCTACTGGTGGCGCAACGTGCGCCTGCCGGTCAAGTTCGAGGATGCCAGCGCCGCCGCCATCGAAGACGGCTTCAATGTGTTCGTCGAGATCGGGCCACACCCCGTGCTGCGGGCTTATCTGAAAGACGCGCTGAGCCAGGCCGATCGTGAAGGCCGCGTCCTGATCACCGCTTCGCGCGGCGGCGACGACCCGGAAAAAATCCACGATATCGCCGGCCAGCTGATTCTGAGCGGCGCCCACGTCAACTGGGAAACGCTTTTCCCGTGGCAGGGTGCTTATGCTGCGATGCCCAGCTACCCCTGGCAGCGCGAGCGTCATTGGCATCCCATCACCGCCCAATCGCCGGGCCTGCTCATGCGTCAGCGGGTGCATCCGCTGCTGGGTTACGCCCATGGCCAGCAGGACGGCCTGTGGGAGAACACCCTCGACACGCAGCAGCATCGGCTGCTGGCCGACCACGTGGTCGGCGACGCGGTGGTGTTCCCCGGCACCGGCTTTGCCGAGATCGCCCTGGCCGCCGCCACGCAATGGCAACCCGGCGACTATGCGGACATCGAAGAACTCGAGATCCGCGCCCCGCTGCTGCTGGCCCCCTCTCCCAGCAAGTGCCTGCGCGTCGAACTTGAAAAGCGCGATGGCCGTCTGTGGATACAGGCTCGCGAACTGGGCAGCGATACGCCCTGGACGCTGCACGCCGGCGGCCGCATCCGCCAGGAGGCCGATGGCGCCTTGCTGGCGACCGGCGATGCCTTGTTGCTGCCAGCCCGCGCGCCGGACTTCGATGCCGCCGAGCACCAGCGGCTGACCACCAGCGTCGGCCTGGACTACGGCCCGGCCTTCCGGGCGGTGGCGCATGGCTGGAATGAAGCCCCCGACAGCGTCCTGGCCGTCCTGCAGCCGGATGACAGCCTGACCGACGAACTGCCGCGCACGCATCTGCATCCGGCCCTGCTGGATTGCACGTTCCAGCTCATCATCCAGCTGCTCAAGGACGACCCGGCCATGGGCCGTGGCATCGCCTTCGTACCTGCCAAGATCGGACGCCTCTGCCTGCATACGGGACAGGGGCAGCCCAAGTACGCCCGTGCCCGCCTGCGCCGCCGCACGCCGCATTCCCTGACAGCAGACTTCGATCTCTTCGATGCCGCCGGCAAGCGCATTGCCTGCGTGCGCGAAGCGCGCTTTCGCAGCATCCGCCTGCGCAAGACCGGCAGCGAACACCTGGACTTCGTCGACGCCATCCTGACGCCCTGCCCGCATCCGGATGCTTCGCCGCGCACCAGCCTGCTGCCGGCCGACACGCTGAGGCGCACGCTGCAGCAGGTGGCCCGGGATGAAGGCCACAGCGACGACGACCGCTACACCCAGGAAGTCGATCCTCTGCTTGAAAGCCTGTGCGACCGCCTGGCGCTGGAAGCCTTGCGCACCATCAGCAGCAGTGGCCAGGCCCTGTCTGCCGCCCAGGTCGAACGCCGGCTGCGCCAGCACCCCGAAGCGGCCACTCTCTTTAACCTGACGATCAACCGCGCGCTCGCCGCCGGCCTGGCCACCGCCTCGCCCACCGGCTGGACCCTGCTGCAAGACGACAGCGATGACACCGCCAGCGCGGAAGACATCTGGAACAGCCTGCTGCGCGAGTATCCGGACTACTTCCCTGCCATCTTTGCCGCGGGACGCATCGGCCTGCATCTGGCCGAGTTGCTGCAAGGCAGCGCCAACATCGAGGACGTAGCACCCAAGGCCGTCACCCCGACCATCATCAGCCGCCTGGTGCTGGGCGCCGAACGCGGCCAGGCGCTGGCAAGCGCTTTGGCCCAGGCCCTGCACAACGCGGCTGCCCGGCGTCAACCCGGCCAACGCCTGGGCCTGCTGGAAATCGGCCAGGGTGCGCCGCTGTTCGGGCCGGCCTGCTGCGCGACACTGGATCTGCGGATCGCCGACTACTGCTATGCCTCGCTCGACAGCCAGGCTGTCGAAGATGCGCGCCACGCGCAGCTGGATCGCTTTCCCGATGCCAGCGCGGCCTTGATCGGCGAACCTGCCGAAGGTGCGCCCAAACAGTATGACCTGGTCGTCCTGCATCATGAATTCGACTCGCCGCAAGCGGGCCGCGAAGCCCTGGATTACGCCTTGGCGCATCTCAAGGCGGGCGGTACGCTGCTGATCCGCGGCACCCAGCCGTCTGCCTGGATGGATTTCATCTTCGGCGCCCGCGCCTCGTGGTGGCAGCAGGAGCAGGAGCAACTGCTCAGCGCCTTGCCGCGGCCGGCCGACTGGCAGGCCCTGCTGCAGCCCATGGGGCTGCATTGCGAGCCCTTGCTGGAGTTCGCGCCGGGCAGTCAGTCCGGTGCCTATCTGCTGCTGGCCAGCTCCACTGCCCAGGCGCTGCCGGCACCTGTCTGTGAGCCGCGTCAGCTGCTGCTTCTTACCGGCGCGGCGGAAACCCGGGGCGCACGGCTGGCCCAGGCCCTGCAGACCGGTCTGCAACACGCGGGGCAATCGTGCCAGGTGGCGCCTGCCGGATCGGCGGCACATCTGGATGCGCTGATCAACGAGGTGCGCGTTCAGCATGGCCCCGTGCACGACATCGTGCTGCTGGCCGGCTGGGGTGACGAGTGCGATGACGACGCCCAGCGCCTGCAGCTTCAGGTGCAACGTTGCGCCATGGCGGCCGCGCTTATCCAGGCCTGCGAGCGCACCGACACCCCCGCCACCGTCTGGCTGTTGACCCGCAATGCAGGCGTGACCATGGGCGGCGGCGATCCGACCAGCCAGGCGCTGGCCGACACCGCCCTGTGGGGCTATGGCCGCACGCTGGCAAACGAGGCCTCCAATTACCGCATCCGCCTGGTTGACCTCGCCGACAGCGAAGCCGCCACCCAGACCATGCTGCTGGATCTGCTGCGCCCTGACGTGGAAGACGAAGTACTCATCGACGCGGCCGGCGAGCGCCTGGCCCCGCGCCTGCATGTCGTGCCGCGTCCGGCGCCGCAACGCGCGGATGAAGACAGCCAGGCTTATCGCCTGGGCTTTGACTTCCCCGGCCAGCTGCGCAATCTGCGCTGGGAAGCCTACGAGGCGCCGCAACCGGCCGATGACCAGATCGAGGTCCGCATCCATGCCACGGGGCTGAACTTCCGTGACGTGATGTATGCATTGGGCCTGCTGTCCGATGAAGCCATCGAGGATGGTTTTGCCGGCCCCACCCTGGGCCTGGAGTTCTCCGGCGTGGTGACCCGCGTGGGCAGCGCCGTACAGGACTACCGCACCGGCGACAGCGTGGTGGGATTCGGCCCGGCCAGTTTCGGCGACCGCGTGCTGACCCATGCCAGCGCCATCTCAGCCATTCCCGACGGCATCTCCTTCGAAGCCGCCGCCACCATTCCAAGCACCTTCTTCACGGTCTACTACGCCCTGCACCATCTGGCACGCCTGGAAGAAGGAGAGAAAATCCTGATCCACGGCGCAGCCGGTGGCGTCGGCATCGCCGCCATCCAGTTCGCCCAATGGCGTGGCGCCGACATCTACGCCACGGCCGGCTCGGAAGAAAAGCGCGACTTCCTGCGCATGATGGGCGTGCAGCATGTCTACGACTCGCGCTCGCTGGCCTACGGCGATGCCATCCTGGCCGACACCGGTGGCCAGGGCGTGGACGTAGTGCTCAACTCACTGGCTGGCGAGGCGATCAATCGCAACCTGCAGGTATTGCGCCCCTTCGGGCGCTTCCTGGAGCTAGGTAAACGCGATTTCTACGAAAACACCCGGATCGGCCTGCGCCCCTTCCGCAACAACATCAGCTACTTCGGCATCGACGCCGACCAGTTGATGTGCGAGCGCCCGGACCTGACGCGCCGCCTGTTCGGCGAGATGATGGACCTGTTCAGCGAAGGCGTCCTGCATCCGCTGCCCTATACCGTCTTCGACGCCAATGAAGTGGTCGACGCGTTCCGCTACATGCAGCAGGCGCGCCAGATCGGCAAGATCGTGATCACCTATCGCGATGGCATCCAGCAGGTACAGCAGCGCCAGCCTCAAGCTGCGCCGCAACTGCAATTGCCCGCCGACGCCAGCTACCTGGTGACGGGTGGCCTGGGTGGTTTTGGCCTGCGCACCGCGCAATGGCTGGCAGAAAAAGGGGCCCGCCACCTCGTGCTGATCAGCCGCAGCGGCCCGTCCACCGACAGTGCCCGCGAAGCCATCACCGCGCTGACCGCCGCCGGCGTGCAGGTCCACGCCGCCGCCTGCGACGTCACCGACAAGCAGGCCCTGGCCCAGTTGCTGGCGAAGCTGCCGGCCGGCATGCCCCCGCTGCGCGGCATCGTGCACGCTGCGGTAGTCATCGACGATGGCCTGGCCCGCAGCACCAGCGCCACGCAGATCGAGCGCACCATGTCCGCCAAGGTGCTGGGCGCTTATCATCTGCACGCGCTCACGCAGGATCTGCCGCTCGATTTCTGCATCTATTATTCGTCGGCCACCACGCTTTTCGGCAACCCTGGCCAGAGCAACTACGTCGCGGCGAACCATTGGCTCGAAGCCCTGGCCGCCCACCGTCGCGCCCTTGGCCTGCCCGCCACCTGCGTACGCTGGGGCGCCATCGACGATGTCGGTTTCCTGGCCCGCAACGAAAAGATCAAAGACGCACTGCAAAGTCGCATGGGCGGTGCCGCACTGGAATCCGCGGTCGCCCTGCAGGCGCTGGAACACATGCTGCTGGCCGACGCCAGCGGCCTGGGCGTGCTCGAGCTGGATTGGAATGCGCTCAGCCGCTTCCTGCCCAGCGCCAGCGCTCCCAAGTTCGGCGCCCTGGCGCGCCGCAGCGGCGAACATGCCAGCGATGAAGACCATGGCAACAACATCGCCCATCTGCTGGCTACGCTGGATGACGAAGCCCTGCATGCGGCCTTCGGCGACATCCTGAAGACCGAGATCGGCGAGATCCTGCGCGTGTCGGCCGACAAGATCGACGCGGACCGCTCCATTTACGATATGGGGCTGGACTCGCTGATGGGTGTCGAACTGATCGTGGCGCTGGAGAACCGCTTCGGCATCCGCCTGCCGGTCATGGCCCTGTCGGAAAGCCCCACGGTCAACAAGCTGGCCAGCCGCCTGATCCCGCTGCTGCGCGGCGAAAGCGCGCCCGAAGGGGCTGACGCCATGGCCGCCACCGTCGAGAAGCTGGTCGCGGACCACGACGCCGATGTCTCTGCGACCGCCATCACCGAGTTCGTCGAAGAACTCAAGAGCGGCGAAGGTGGCGCGGCGCAGCGCATGATCCCGTAAACCCGGTGCCGCGGCGCAGCGCGCCCCGGCCCCCCCCTGTCAAG